>CAMCFL010000131.1 GCA_945873715.1 Akkermansia muciniphila | reverse complement strand
AAGCCGAAGGCTTCCGCGGGCACGCCTGCCGTGATGAACGCCTGGATCAGGCGATAGGGCGTCCAGGGTTCTTCCCGGCCCGGCTTGATCACCACCGGGGTCTTCAAGGCCACCGCGGGAAGCCAGAGCGAATTCACCGCCGGCGAATTGCTCGGCATCACCAATCCCAGCGCCACCGAAGTCGGGAAGAACGACAGCTTGGTTCCGAACTGCTCTCCGTAACCCCGGTCGAGGATCGAGAAATCCAGACCACGTGACAGGCCGTTCAGGATCTCGTCCACATGGGTCAGCGCGTAGTGCAGCTTGGCCATGTTGCGACGGACCATCACATGCGGCAGTCCGCTGGTGAGGCTGAGGGTCTCGATGTACTGCTGGACCGTCTGGGTATGACCCCGATCACCCAGGGGAAGCGTCCCGTTGAGGAACAGCTCGCCAGCCTTGGCCGAGAGACCCACCAACTCCGCCACCGTGAACCGGGCGAGGGCGGCCCGCGACGCAGCGATCTTGGAGAGGTCGCGGCGGACGATCCCGCCGTTGACGGTGGACACGAGGGCCATGACCTCGCCACTGCGGTGATCCTTGATCTCCAGTTTCTCGAGGGATTCGTAAGTACGACCGAGGCGAAGGACGGGGATATGGGGAATGGCGTCAGACATGGTAGGCGCGCGAAGGCGGGCCAAATTGATACGCCTGCGTACGAATGCCAACTGAAAGTTATGGGGACCCCAAGCCTCGATTTCGCCCTTCAAAGCGATGTGCGATGTGCGCACCGTCCGCCCATGCGTATGTCTGTAGCGGCTGGGATGGCCATTGCCCTGATGACCTTCCTGGGAAGCTCCCTGCTGGCGGCAGAGGCCCGGTGGGTCCCGCTGTTCAACGGACGCAATCTGGAGGGGTGGGTGCAGCGCGGCGGCAAGGCGCTGTACTCGGTGGACGGCCCTGAGTTGGTGGGGCGCGCGGTTCCAGGGACGCCCAATTCGTTCCTGTGTACCGGCCGCAGCTACACGAATTTCATCCTGGAGTTGGAATTCAAGCCGCACCCTGCCCTGAACTCCGGCATCCAGGTCCGTTCCGAAGCCGCCGCCCAGGCCTACAAGGTGGTGTGGAACGGCAAGACCAACTCGATCCCGCAAGGACGGGTCCACGGATACCAGGTGGAGATCGATCCGAGCGCTCGCGCCTGGACCGGCGGGATCTATGACGAAAGTCGCCGGGGCTGGATGGCGGACCTCAAGACCAATGCCCCGGCGCGAGCCGCGCTTCGCATGGGTGAGTGGAACCGGTTTCGGATCGAGTGCCAGGGCGACCAGTTGAAGACCTTCCTGAACGGGATCCCGGCAGTGGAACTGAAGGATTCCATGACTCCGGCGGGGTTCATCGCCCTCCAGGTCCACAGCGTGGGCAACAAGACCAACCTGCTGGAGATGCGCTGGCGCAATATTCGAATCCAGGAACTGCCCTCGCGGTAGGCCTTCTCCTGAACGGGGGAATGGGCGGCTCGCCCGTTCCTCGATGCCGGGGAACCCCTGCAATCCCGGCATCACGGTTGCAGGTCCAACCGTACCGGCGAGCCGCCGGCACCCCCGGCTTTGGGTCCTTCAGGGCCGCAGGCGAAGTGCGTTGGTCCTGCCTGAAATGACCGGCGGTGGGACGGCCCCGGGTCCATCGAACCCGGCATAGAAGGGCAGGGCCGTGCCACCGGCGTGGGAGGGCAGGATGGCACTGACTCCGGCGCGCCCGCGCTCGAGGATGCGAAGGGTTCCTCCGCGGGATTCCGAAACGATGGTGCGATAGGGGCTGCCCTGAAAGGCGATCTCTCCAGCGATGAGGGAGGCTGACGCGTCCTGGATCAGGAACATCGGATCGAACTTGGGGCCTCCGGTAGCCATGATGATGCCCCCGTAAAGCTCGGTCTTCCCGCCTTCGAACGAGCCGATCACCGTTCCGGGCCGTTCGGTCTTCAACCCAAGGATCCAGACGGTACCGGCGCGATTGATGATCTTGGCACCGTCGCGATCGACGGTCCATTGGCGCGCCCAGACCTTCTGGTTGCGGAACGACCATTCACTCCGCGAAGAGACATCTTCGAGAAACAGGTCTCCGCGCCCGGTACCGATGTAGCGGACATCCGAACAGGACGAGATCACCAGGCGTCGGGTCGAGGCTTGTTCGATCAGGGCATCCGTCGGGGAATGGGCGACGAGCCGCTCGATGATCACGACCGGCGCGGAACCATCGACGACCTTGAAGGCGGCGCGCTGGCCCAGCCCGCCATTGAGGATCCGGGCCTCGCACCCGATGAGCCGATGGACGGCACTCCGGATCTCGACGGGGGTCACGATGCGCCAGTTGCCATTGGGCAGATAAACGGTGGTCGCCCCGGAATCGATGGCTTTCTGGAGGGCGGGCCCGTCGTCGATGTCATCGTCTGGCTTCCCGCCAAACGCCAGCGGACTGGCCCACCGATCCAAGGGATCCCAGGCGACCTCGGGGGTTTCTTCCACGGGAAGATCCAAGGGTTCCACCGGGGCATTGAATTGGGCGACCCGGGGATGGGAGCTGAACTGGTCGATCTCCTGCACATCGACCATCAGGTTCGTGATGGTGCGGTTCTGGATGACGTTGGTGTATCCCGGAGCCGTGAGTCGTCGGGCAAAAAGGAAACCACTGTTCTGGACGGCAGCCGACTGCCGCCGACCTGGCTCTGCATGGAGGACCGAATCCAGAAGGGTGACGAATCCGGTTACGTCCCGGCTGAGCAGGGCGGGAACGGCGTTGGTGGAACGGAGATCCCGGATGTTGAGGGTCTGGCCGGTGTTACGGATGGCGGCCGCTCGCTGTCCGACCATCTCGACATGTTCCAAGGTCAGCGAGTACTGCGGATAGGCAGCCTTGAGCGCGTAATCGAACCCCTCGATCCGCACGTTCTTGATCAGCGCGGGCCCGATGGCATCGGCATGCCCGGCATCCATTCCCGCCACGCCCTCCCCGGTCCCTCCGGCGATGATCGTCACGTCCCGGACGCCTCCCTGGCGATTCGCCATCAAGGCGATTCCAGTCGCCACGGTGTTCCCGACGCCGGTGTGGAGGGTCAGGTTGCGGACGGCATTGCGTTCGCGCCAGGCGGGGGATTCCCCCATCCGCAGCATGACCGCGTCCTGAGATGAACCGGTGTAGGCGGGTGAATGATCGGCAAGCCGGATCACCGCTCCGGTGCGGCTCTGGCCTTGGAGGATGGTGGCGCGCTGGCTGGATTCGTCATTGGTTCCCACCGGCCAACGCAGGGGAGCCGAAATCAGGTACGTGCCGTTGGGCAGGTAGATGATCCGGTTCTGGTTCGGATGCTCCAACAAAGCCTGCTGGAGCGCCTCGGTGTCGTCGGTCCGACCGTCGCCCCGGGCCGAGTAAGGTGGCTGGGTCACGTCGATGACTCCGGAGTCCGCCGGAAACCGGATGTCCTCGGCCGTCGCCCGGAGCAGGCCGATCACCAGAAAGGGGATGCCGAACCATCGCCCTCGGAAGAGCGCGTGTGAGGGAAAGCCGCCGTGCAGGAAATACCAGACCACGCGCGTACAATACGGGGGTGGTGGCACCGCCACCAGCCCGGAGGCGGGGTGCCGCAGGGCGCGGAGTCGCCCGTGACCCGATCCCAGTTTCCGGAGCTCTCGGACCCATCCGAGCGGCCTGAGGCCACACGACCCCACTTTGCAAAGTGGGGTCGTCCTGTCCGCCGCGCGGGTCAGGGCGGCAAATCGCCACTGAGAGTTGCAGATCCAAACGTACCGGGGGCCGCCTGCCCCCCCGGGCGCGCGACCTCGCGGAGCGTCCTGGAGTGCGTGCAGCGTCAGCTGCCGCTTTGGTCGCGAGCGTTGCGGACTCCGTCGACGTTCCTGTCCCCTTGCCCTGCTCGAAGGACCTTCCCTCGCGGCGCGTGGCACCGGCCGGGTCGATGTGGCGATTGGTGTCGCGGCGGAGCGGGCAAAAGCGGCAGCTGACGCTGCACCCACTCCAGCACGCTGTCGCGCCAAGGGCGCGTCCTCGGCTCGAGGTCCTGTCAAGGCGTAGGTCCAACTCCGCTTCTCCACTTCCCCGCGGCTGGCCCGGGGCCAGAGGAACCCGATCAGCGGGCGAGGACGCCCCGGTCCGCGCCCCCGTTCTCGACGGGGGGGCAGCGATTCGGATAGCGTCTCGGACCAGTGACCGCTTCGCAGAAAACCAGCACACCGCGCCGTGTGGGCATCGTATCCCTCGGCTGTGCCAAGAACCTCGTCGACGCCGAGATCATGCTCGGTTCCCTGCTCCAGCAGGGAATCGAGATCACCAATGATCCTGCGAGTGCCGATGCGATCATCGTCAACACCTGCTCGTTCATCGACGCCGCCCAGGAGGAGTCGGTGGATGCGATCCTGGAATCGACGGCCTTCCGGGATGCGGATCACCGGGGGCAGGCGGTGATCGTATCGGGGTGCATGCCCCAGCGGTTCCGAGAGGAACTTCCCAAGCTGTTGCCCGAGGTCGATGCCTTCATGGGGGTCGATCAGGTGGCCCAGGTCGCAAGCATCGTCGATCAGGCCATCGCTGCCCGTGCCCTCAAGATCGCCACGCCCACGCCCCGGTCCGGTCGAGGGAAATCCGTCAAGGCGCGCATCGCCGAACTCGACGCCGCCAAGCCTCAGGCGGGTGAGTCGGACGAATCCCTGAAGGGAACCGATCGCCTCAACCGGACGCGCAAGGCGGTGATTCCCCTGAAGGCGGAACCTGTGGCAGAGCCCCTGGTGGATGTCCACGTCCGGCCCAACTACATCCCGCAGCACGACACGCCGCGGTTCCGGCTGACACCGCGCCACTTTGCCTACGTGAAGATCGCGGAGGGCTGCAATCATCCGTGCAGCTTCTGCATCATTCCGCGGATGCGCGGGTCGCACCGGTCCCGCGTGCAATCGGACATCGTAGCCGAGGCACGCCGGTTGATCTCCGAAGGGGTACGGGAGCTGAACCTGATCTCGCAGGACTCGACCTATTACGGCCTGGACCTGCGGGCCAACGCCAGCCGCGCCATCGCTTCGCCCTCGAAGTTCACGGCGGCCACGCGCTCGCTTCCGGCCGATGCCACGACGCTCTGCACCCTGATCCGGGAGCTCAATGCGTTGCCCGGCGACTTCTGGATCCGGCTGCTCTACACCCATCCAGCCCACTGGACCGACGAGTTGATCCGGACGCTCGCCGAGTGTCCCAAGGTGGCACGTTACGTGGACATGCCGCTGCAGCACATCGACGATGCCATGCTCCTGCGCATGCGGCGCGAGACAGACGGACAGTACATCCGCGACCTGATTGGCCGCATCCGCGCCGGCATTCCTGGCATCGCCATCCGGACGACCTTCATCGTCGGATTTCCGGGCGAGACCGAGGCGCACTTCGAGAATCTCCTTGGGTTCATCAGGTCGACGCGATTCGAGCGGCTGGGGGTGTTTGCCTACTCGAAGGAAGACGGGACGGTTGCGGGAAAGATGGAGGCTCAGCTCACCGCCAAGCTCCGCCAGAAGCGACGCGAGCGCGCCATGGCCGAGCAGCACGCCGTGGCCACCTCGGTTGCCCAGTCCTTCGTCGGACGCGAGCTCAAGGTGCTCGTCGAATCCAAGGCTTCCGCCAAGGAACTCCAGAAAGCGAACGTGTCCTCCTGGGAACACGGGCTGATCCGCGAGGCCGATTCCGGAACCGCCGCCCTCAAGGGCAACTACCTGGTGGCCCGCGGCGAAGCCGATGCCCCCGACATCGACGGTCGCGTGTACCTCCGCGGCAAGCTGCCCCTGAGCGAGTTCGCCAGCGTCCGCATCATCGGCCACACCGACTACGACCTGATCGCCGAGCCCTGCTGAGCGCTGACGTCGGCGGCGTCTTTCCACAGATGACACAGATGACCCAGATCGTGTTGCCGGTGGCGACCGCCAGAGGACGAAACCAACCTCAACCGGCGCGTGAGGCTGCCTCGAAGGGTACGATCCTGACATCTGTGGATGGTACTTCCGTCTCCAACTGAGCCCTTCCATGCCCATCCGGTACAGCGAAGATCCGGTCGAGTGGAGGAAGTTCACCTGGGCTTCCATGACGGGCCCGACCTTGTTCGCAGCCCTGGGGGCCTGGGGTGGACGCTGGAGTTGGTCGATTGCGGCGGTCTTCGGATTGGTGGCCTTGGTGTTCTGTCTGTTGGCGACGTTCTTTCCCGATGGGTTCCGCCGCTGGTACCGGGGTGGACGTTGGTTTGGACACCAGATGGGGCGGCTGATGGGAGCGGTCCTGCTGACGTTGCTCTTCGTTTTCGCCCTGGTCCCGCTGGCACTGCTACTCCGCCTCCTGGGCCGTGATGCCCTCGGCATCCAACGGAACCCGGCGTTGAAGACCTACTGGACCCCAGCGCGTCCTCCGGGCGAATTCCGGCAAATGTTCTGAGAAGGGATTCGGTCTGGCATTCCGAGCCTTATCCGCGGATGGCGCAGATCTCAGAGCCAGTTCCCGCCGACTCATCCTCATGGGTCCATCTTGGGTTTGTGGTCCCGATTGTAGGCCCGCTGCCCTCAGCGGGCGTTGCCTCATCGCCGCCTGAGGGCAGG
This sequence comes from Akkermansia muciniphila, assembly GCA_945873715.1. Taxonomy (GTDB): domain Bacteria; phylum Verrucomicrobiota; class Verrucomicrobiia; order Limisphaerales; family UBA9464; genus UBA6176. Next base: position 1,122 of record CAMCFL010000131.1, on the reverse strand, counting down.
CGGCCTACAAGCATGAACCACTCCAGATGCACCCCAACCTCACCGGGGAATCGTCCGCCCACCCCTTTCTGGACTCCTCAACGGTTCTCCTCATCTGCGCCATCTGCGGATGAAAGAGTCCTTTCCCCCGCCTTAGTCGCGTCCGTCCTCGAACACCTGGGACGGCTTCACCGGTTGACGATCGCGGTCGAGCACATGATTGCCGATTACCAGATGATCGATGGCAGAGTTCATGAAGCAGCGGTAGGCATCGTCCGGACTGCACACGATGGGTTCGCCGCGGAGATTGAACGAGGTGTTGGCCAGCAACGGACAGCCGGTCTCCGCATGCCATCGATCCAGGAGGCGGTGAAAGCGGGAATGTCCCTCCTCCGAGACGGTCTGGACCCGCGCGGACCAATCCACATGGGTCACGGCTGGAAGAGTCGAGCGAACCCGGTTCACCCGCGCCTCCAGGTCATCGCCCAGGGCGCTGCTAGGGGCCGCGCCGGAATCATCCGCCCGACGCAACGACGTCCGGACCGAAGCGACCAGCAGCATGTAAGGCGAATCGACCTCGAGATCGAAGCATTCCGCGACATGCTCGCGCAGGACCGCAGGGGCGAATGGAAGAAACGCCTCGCGGAACTTCACCCGAAGGTTCATCTGCGATTGCATCCGGGCTGAACGCGGATCGCCGAGAAGGGAACGCGCCCCCAAGGCCCGGGGGCCAAACTCCATGCGTCCCTGGAACCAACCCACGACCTTCTCCTGCGCCAGCCACTCCACGACCCTCCGGTCGATCTCATCGTCGTCCAGTCGCTCAAATACCGCACCCAACGTCGTCAGGGTGGACTCCACTTCAACCTCGCGAAAAGCCGGTCCCAGCAGCGCCCCTTGCATCTGGTCCTGCTGGGGTCGCGGTTCGGAATCCGGAATCTGCGCCTGCCCGGCATGCCACACCGCCAGGGCGGCACCGAGGGAGCCCCCGGCATTCCCCGCCGCCGGCTGGATCCAGATCTCTCGAAACGGCCCTTCGCGCAGGATCCGGCCATTGGCAACGCAGTTCAGGGCAACGCCTCCGGCGAGGCACAACCTGGATTCGCCGGTGCGCGCATGGGCCTGACGGACGAGCCGCAACAG
>CAMCFL010000130.1 GCA_945873715.1 Akkermansia muciniphila | reverse complement strand
CGCTCCACGCGGGGGCGACATCGGCCTTGAGCGTCAAGGCCAGCGTCTCCAGGGCCGATTGCTTCAGGGCGTCTGCCGAGGCCGGTTGCCTTGCAAGGAGAGCAACGACGGACGCCGCCTGGGAGGCGTCCTGCTGGTTGGCGAGGATGCGGACCGTGTGACCCACGAAGTCTGCCACGAAGGCCGGGTCCTTGGCCCGGAAGGCGGCCTCAAGGAACATCACCGGATGGTTCGCCGCCACGCCGAGGGCGGCGGACTGGAGGTGCTTGTCCTTCAATTCCGGCCAGAGGGCGACGATCTCGTCCGCGACATCCACCGTGGCGTCGAGACCACCCAGGGCGATGAGGGCGTTGAGCTGCGAGCGCGGATCCGTGGAACGGATGGAGGCGCGAACCGCGCCACCGACCGGGCTGGCCGACTTCCAGACGGTCTCTTCGCTGACCACCTTGAGGGCGTTCTTGCGAAGGGTCGGATCCTTGTCATTGAGGCAGGCCACCAGGTTCTGCTGATCGAGACGACCGACCTGGTGGAGCACCCAGAGGGCTTGGATTCGGGTCTGGGCCGGTTGATTGGGGCGGATCGCGTCGAGCAGATTCTGCTGTGCGAACGACGGCGGTTGCTCGCTCAGGAGGCGATGGGCGGTACCGCGGACCCAACCGTTCGGGTGCTCCAGCAGACGCACCACCCCGGCAGGATTCTTGAGGTCAAACTTCCAGGGGGGAAGCGCCTTGGACTGCCTGTGCTGAACGCGCCAGATCCGTCCGAAATGATGATCGCGATCCGGGCGGGTGGCCGCATTGCGCGCGCCATGGGCCGGGCCGCGCGTGTCATTGTGGATGGCCGCCTGATTGTAGAAGTCGACGATGTAAAGGGCACCATCCGGACCGATCCGTTCATGGACCGGCCGGAACCAGAGATCGGTCGAGGCCACGAACTCGGTCTCTTCCCTGCCCTGCTCCTTCGATGCCGTGTAGGAGACGCCCTTGGCAGTGATCAGCTCGTTGTGAACGAGGCTCATGGTCGTCTCCGAGGTCAGATGGGAGGAGTTGTAACGATCTGGCCAGGCACCGCCGTTGTAGATGCAGCAACCCGCCGCCGCCGTGAAGAAGCCTACCCAGTCGATCTGAACGTAGGCCGGGCGCGTGTGCTTCACCGCCGGAAAGATCTTCTGGTGATCGGGTGCCACGAAGGAGGAGCGGATGCCACCCACCGAGGCCTTGGCCAACGCCTTCTCCGGCATGATCACGTGCAGGAAATGCTCCCCGCAGGTGGCCGTCGTGTAGAACGCCTCGCCGTCCGGCGCGAAATCAAAGCCCCAAGTGTTGCACGAACCCGCGGCGTACTGCTCGATCGCACTGCCGTCCGGACGGAACCGGATCACCCCGGCGGTGATGCGGCCGAACTCCTTCTTGCCGTCGGGCGACTTGGGCGCACCGGCACTGTAGCCGACGGCTCCGTAGATCCACCCGTCCATGCCCCAGCGGAAGTTGTTGATGACGGCGTGGGTGTCGAAATTGCCGAAACCGGTGAAGAGCGTGACCTTTTCGCTGCCCTCGACCATGTCGCAGACGCCGTCGCCGTTCTTGTCGCGCAACCAGAGGATCTCCGGTGCCTGGGCCACGATCACACCGTCCTTGTGGAAGACCAGCGAGGTGACGAGTTCCAGGCCTTCGGCGAACACATGCTTCCGGTCCATCACGCCGTCGGCGTTGGTGTCTTCCAGCCACGAGATGCGGTCGCGGACCGGACGATCCTCCTTGTCACCGGCAGGCGTGGCCCCGGGGTTCTTGATGGACCAGGGAGCGACGGGGCGATCGTTCTTGTTGATGGTCCGGCCGCCCGGGTACTCGGGCGTCTCGGCGACCCACAGTTTGCCGGTGGGATCCCAATCGAGGGAGATGACCTTTTCGATCAGCGGCTCGGAGGCCACCAGTTTCACCTCGAATTCGGGGTGGAGGTTCATCCGTTCCGCCGCCTTCGCCGGCGCGACCGGACCGCCCTCGGGATACTTGATGGAGGCCAATTCCTCCGGCTTGCAAAACTCTTCGACGTTCTCGCGATGACCGGCCCAGGCGATCGCGCGGAGGATCAGCGCGGTGTAATGCGGGCTCTGGAAGGAAACGTACTCGTGACCGGGAAGGGAAACGATCGACCGATACGGCTTCGATCCGCCCGGCCAGGTCTTCTCGTAGGTCCAGATCTGCGGCGCGATGACGAACACGCTATGGAAGCTGGTCGCCAACACGTTCACGTCCGGTGCCATGTCGAGGTCGTAGTAGATCTCGTCCTTCCAATCGAAGTTCGAGAAGCCCTTCACCACCGGGTGATCCAGGTTCACGAAGTAGACGCCTACTTCGCCCTCGTACCATTTGGTCTTCTTCTCGCCGTCCCAACGCCAGGAACCACCGGTCACCTGCTTGGCCCAGTCGTGCTGATCCCCGGAAACCACGCCGTCGTGCAACACGACCAGCCCACCGCCGCGCTGCAGGTACTTCTCAAAGTGGGCGCGCTGTTCCCCGACGATCTTCATGCCGTCGGCCGCGAAAATGACCACGACGTCGGTCTTCTCCAACTGGGCGGCCGACGGGAATTCCATCGCACCGTCCACCTGGATCCCACGTTTCCCGAGCAACTGGGTGTACTCGCCCAGAAACCGGGGATGATCGTGTTGACCGGGGCCGTGGGTCTTGACCCCGGCCCGGATGAAGACCCGGAGCGGATCGGCCGCCTGGCTCGCGATGGCGAGGAAACCGGCGAACAAGAGGCCGCAGAAGCGGAAGAACTTTGTCGTCATGGCAATGCTGTCCTGAAAGCGTCTACCGCGACGCCTTCCCGGCCAAACAAATTCAGGCCCGGTCTTGCGTCGAGGAATCCTTCCCAGAGTGGCCAACCCCTCTCCGGCCGGCCATGCCGGCGCGGCACGCGAAGCTATCGGGAATGCACGTCGCCGGCCGATCCCCCGTAGACGGCGCTGAGCTGCTCCTGCATCCGTCGCTCGGCCGCGGCATCCCCAAACCACCGGTCCAGCACCGCCACATTCCCTCCGGCCCACACCAGCAGGGTCGCCGTCAGCCCGGCGGCTTCCAGGTCCGGAAGCATCCTCCACAGACCCAGCAGGGCCACGGCCGACACCCCGGCCCAGACCGCGCAGAAATGCAGGGTGAACCAGTTGAAGAGGGTCCACCGCTTGCCCCAGGTCAGTCCGCTCAGCTTCGGGGTCGCATGCGGATAGAAATACTCCGCCTCCAACTCGCTCGCGATCAGCACCCGCCCGCCGAGAAGCTGGTTGATCCGACCTTCCAACGCCCGGGCGTGTACCCGGGCAAAATCGCAGCAATGCAGGAAGAACGAGGCCGTGACGCCGGTGGTCACCAACCCGAACGGAACCGCCGCCAGGAACAGGACCGATCCGTCCCGCAAACCCCAGAGCACCCCCACTGAGCTGATGAAAAGCAGGGTGAAGAACTTGCGGTTGTAGGCGTACTGCATCGCCCGCATCCGCTCCAACTGACGGGTCAACGCATCGTACTCCAATCGAACCAACTCACTCATGGGCCGAACCTACGGCCGGACCTCGACAACACAAGCCACCTCGTCCAGCACGCCTCCAACAGGGGCATCTTGAGCTGATGGTCACCGTTGTCAGGCCCGCTGCCCTCAGCGGGCGCTTTCAGAGCGCCGCCTGAGGGCAGGTGGCCTACAGGCATGACCAACTCAAGATGCACCCCAACTCCTCCCCAAGGGGCGGATCCCTGCGAGCACCCGCCTCACCGCAACCGAAACCACCCGGCGTCCGGACCGGTCGCGGTCCGCACGCGGACTTCACCTGCCTCGATCCGGGGCGATCCCGTCGCCAGTTCCCAGGGGCCATCAATGGAACCCGCGGAGGTCTCCAGCTTCCATCCATCCACCCCCGCCGCGCCGTCCCAACCCAGCTCCAACTGACCGTCCACCAGGCCCACCACCCGCAAGGGCGGCCGCATGGCCGGGTCGGCGACCAGTTCCATCCTGCGGAACCTCACGGCACCGCGGGCCGAAGTGGTGTCGTCGCCCAGAAACAGGAAGTTCGGCGTTTCATAGGGATCAATCGGCCCGGTGAACGGCGTGTAGTCCCGCACGGCCCCGATGAGCAACTCCGTGCCATCCACGGCCAGCCCGTACCGGTCGCCGAGCACCGTCAACCTGAGCTCGCGCCATCCCGTTCCCCACTCCATCGCCACGCCTTCGCCCTGGGTGAACATCGGGGAGTCCGACTGTGCCCAGATCCGATCGGTCCAGAACCCGAGTTCGACGCCCTTCTTGTCCGAGCCCAGCACGATCCAGGAAATGCCGGCCCGATTGGTCGAAGCATGCGATTCCGACAGGAGCTGCAACTCCAGGCGAAGGGTGTAGCCCTTCACCCGATCCAAGGGGACGGGCGAGACCCGGGACCAGCCGGCGAAGATCCCCCCGGAAACCGAGGTATCGAGACGCGCGCCGCCCCCTTCCATCGACTCGGAGGCCAGGGCCGGCAGTGCCAGGAAACTCCACCCCTGGGCGGTCGGAAGCGTTGATGTGGCGGCATCATAAAGGACCTCGGCCGAGAGTCGGGAACCCAGGCTCAACGCCGCGATGGAAAGGGAAATGGTTCGAACCACGCGCCAAGCGTATTCCACCCACCGCCCAAGGCGAGCCGTCGCTGGGATACGGGGCCCGTTGGGGTGCAGCTTGAGTGGGTCGTGGATGTAGGCCGCCTGCCCTCAGGCGGCGATGCGAAAGCGCCCGCTGAGGGCAGCGGGCCTACATTCGCGAGACCAAACTCAAGTCCGGACGCCGGAGGCGTCCCGGATGGTAGCCGGCGGTCGTCGCGACCGCCGGTCAGCAGCCCCGAACCCCCATCGACCCCGGAAGGGGTCGCGCCTACCGAGGTGCACTCCCACGCCGATGGCTTCCCCATTCCACCCCACGAGGGTTGTCCCCACATCCAACGGTCATTGCCCCCAAGGCGGCCAGAGTCAGGCCGATGACAGGACCATTTCCAGATGCAGGCGTGCGCATGTGCCTTACCGGTTGTGGGCTTCCGCCGACTTCTCCGCGAGGTTCCGTTCCAGACGCTTCCGCATGTCGAGATGCACCGCGTTCGTCACCAGGGTGAGGTTGGTGAGAGCCGACTCGAATTCGCCGGTGCGGATGTTCCAGCGGGCCAGATGCAGGAAGATGCCCGCGCGATCCTCCTCGTTGTCGGAAAGCGCGAGGGCATCCAGCCAGGCGCCGCGGGCGACCGTGGCCAATTGCAACTCGGACGCGCGCCGGCCCTCGGCGGTCTCTGCCGGGGCGGCCTTCACGCCGTAGAACGTCTGGGCGAAGTCGAAGGCGTAACGGAAATTGTGCGGACGCAACCGACGCACCTCGCGGTAGAGATCCAGGGCGCGGTTGAAGACGGCCTGTTCATCGCACCGATAGTACTCCATCGAATCCTTGCGGAAGAGGAAGACGACGGTGGCGAGGTTGTACCGGTAGATCGGCTCGTACGGGTTGAGCTCCATCGCCTTCTCGTAAGCCGGGAAGGCCCGGTGGATCGGACCGATGTGCCCGTAGAGGTTGGCGAGGTTGTTCCAGACCGCGGGATCGCGCGGACTGATCCCCGACGCCTTCTCGAGTTGGACGATCGCCTCTTCTTCATCCCCGCTTTCCGCCAGAAAACTGGCATAGGCGTTCAAGGCGGGGGCGTAGTCGGGATGGCGTCCGAGCAACCCAAGGTACTGTTCCTTCACCGCGTCGTTGCGCACTTCGACCCGACGTCGGAAGGCCAACTCCGATTCCGTCCGCGGATCGGTCGCATCCATGGCCCGGCGCTCGCTCAGCCAGCGGCCGATTTCCTCGTCGGCCGCGTCATCGGCCTCCATCACCTTGCGGAGTTCGGCGTAGCGCGGGTCCGCGGGATCGGGGGAGGCGACGAGGACGGACGGGGAGACCCCGACCTTCCCGACGACATAATTGGACAGGGCGGCCGGCGAGTTGGTGGCCAGGAGGACACTCAGGGCGCCGACGAGCAGGTCGCTCATGCGGATCAGACTAGGCGAGTGCCGCCGGGGTTCCACGGGAATTTCGATCAAAGCCGCGCGTAACCTCCCCGGGTCGGCGATCGTCATCCCCGGTAGAACCAGAAAGGAACACATTACATGAAACGTCACATTTTGATCGCACTGGCCTCCCTCCTGATGATGGGCGCCGCCGGCGTCCGGGCCGATGAAGCCAAGTCCGCCGCCCCGAAGGCTCCGAATCGTGAAGCCGCGGAGAAGCGTCGCGCTGAACAGGAAAAGCTGACTCCCGAGGAGCGCGAAAAGCGCCGCAAGGAAGCCATGGAGAAGCGCGAGGTCCGCCTCAAGGAACTCCGCGAGAAGAAGGCGGCCGGCACGCTGAACGACATCGAGAAGACGCAGCTTGATCGTCTTGAGAAGCAGTCTGAACGCTCCAAGCGCCCAAAGAAGGACGGCCCCGGGCCCCGCCCCAAGAAGGACAAGAAGGACAAGACGGACAGCTCCACCACCGAGTAGACCATTCCGTCCTCGGAAATCCGCCGCCCGGTCGGTCCGGCCTTGCCGGCCCCACACCCTCACGCTCCCGAGGAGGTTCGGGCCATGATCCCCAGGGATCATGGCCCGTTTGCTTTGTCCGGATCCCCGAGAGATCGTCGCCGCCTTCATGGACTCCTCTGACGCCTCCGTCATCGCCGCCATCCGGGCAGGCGAGACCGGGCGTTTCGAGGAACTGGTCTGCCGCTATCAACCTCGCCTGTTCGCCACCGCCCGCCGCTACGCCCGCCGGCAGGATGAGATCGAAGACATCGTCCAGCAGATCTTCGTGAAGGTGTTCCAGAACCTCGATTCGTGGCGCGGCGACGCCCCCTTCGAACACTGGATCATGCGGATCGCCGTCCGCGTCTGCTACGACGCCCTCCGGGTCCACCAGCGCAATCGGGAGGATTCGATGACCCAGCTCTCCCCGGAGGAATCCGACTGGCTGGAACACCATGCCGCCGCGCCCGATTCGTCCGGGATCGACGCCGAAGCCGCCCGCAGCCTCGTCGCCCGGGCCTTTGAACAACTGGCCCCCGCCTCGCGGCTCATCCTGACCCTGCTCGAACTCGAGGATCGGTCCGTAAAGGAGATCTCCGCCCTGACCGGATGGTCGATGCCGCTGGTCAAGGTCCGGGCGTTCCGGGCACGGGCCGAGATGCGCCGGATCCTCAGCCGCATGGGAGTTGAAAAGTACCTTTGACCCGTGATCACCCCGCCTGTAACCCCATCCCTGCGGCCAGCGTCTGGCCACCTGTCGTCATGAAACTCGAAGGTCTCCGTCAGAAACTGGTCCGCGCCGCCCGTCAGCAGACGATGTCGGAACAGGTCCCGTACGCCTTCGAACAACGGATCCTCCACGCCATCCGTTCTGCGCCGCCGCGCGATCCGTTTCTTCCCTGGGTTTCCGGCCTGTGGCGCGCGGCGCTCTGCTCCCTGGCGATTGCCGCAGCGACCGGCACCTGGCACTGGGGCCAACCGAACGACCCGGCTCCCGCCACCGAAACCCTGGTCATCGCCGATGCCGATCTGCTGGAGGTGGCCGTCCTCGGGGATCTCCCCGAACTGGAAGAGGCGCTGGCCGAGCCACCCTCCCCATGATCCTTCCCACTGCCACCCTCAAGATCACGGGCGCGGCCATCCTCCTGTTCACCGCGGGCGTGCTGACCGGATCCTTTGGCACCTCGGCCTTCAAATCCCAAGGCCG
>CAMCFL010000129.1 GCA_945873715.1 Akkermansia muciniphila | reverse complement strand
AGGCCGTTGTCGGGACCCACAAAGACGTGTCCCGAGCGTGTCCGGCTGACGATCGGGAGGCGATCGGTCCCGACGCCGGGATCGACGACGCAGACGAAGACGGTGTTGGAGGGCCAGAAGCGTGCGGCCTGCTGCAGGCGAAACGCACCTTCCCAGACATTGAACGGAGGGATCTCGTGGGTGATGTCGAACTGCCGGAGCTTCGGATCCACCCCGAAGGCCACCCCTTTCATGGCGGAAACGGCACCGTCGCGCAGGCTGAAGTCGGTCAGGAACACCAAGGCGGCCTCAGCCGCCTGAACCTGGGTCGAGGGAGCCAGCACCACCGCCAGAAGCAGGAGGGTCGTCATCCTCCGCAGGACTCTGGATGAGAGCGATCGGCTGCCGGAGGGCAGGCCGGATCGGGTGCATCTTGAGTTGATCATGGATGTAGGCCGCCTGTCCTCAGGCGGCGATGAGGAAACGCCCGCTGGGGGCAGCGGGCCTACATCCGTGACAACAGACTCAAGATGCACCCGGCGGGATCGGCGGAGCCGTGCGTGGAACGGCGTTGGAATCATGATGGGCGGGTACGGCTACCAGGTGAGATTCCAGCGACGCCGGGCGAAGCCATACGACACTGGCTTGACCGAGCCAACCCGATCCTTCCAGTCGTTGGTGTTCATCCGGTCCTCGAACTTCCGGACGTCCCGGTCGTAGGCTTCGAGCATCTGCTTCTTCAACGCCGGCTCGGCAAAGGACCATTCCAACGAACTGCGGCCACATCCGATCAGTTCGGCCCAGGTCAGGTTGAACTCCTTCACGGCCGTCATGTATTCGTCGGTCATGTTGGAATCCCACATGCCCGAATCGTCGGTGGACAGTCCACAGGGGATCCCCGTCCGCAGCATCTCGGCGAAGTGATGCTTCGAGTAGTCGGGCACATACTCCAGAAGGAGGTTGCTCACGAGGTTGATCTCGATGAACGCCACCTTCGAGCGCAGGTGCAGCATCAGGTCGTCGTCGGTCAGCACGTTGTTGCCGTGACCGAGGCGCGTCGCTCCGAGGAGGAGGGTGTCGCGCATGTGGGGATTGGCTTCATCCACTTCGCCGGCATGGATCGCCAGTCCCACGCCCGAGTGCTTCAGCCGCATCCGACGGTAGACCTCAAGGAACCGGCGCGGGTGGCCTTTGTCGTCGTCCTCACGACCGGCCATGTTGATTCCGACCCAGAGATCCCGGTGACGCGAGACATAGTCATAGGCCATCTCGACGTGTTTCTCCGCGACCGGCGTGAAGCGCAGCACCACCACCTGCCAACGCATGTCCACCCCGGTGGCCTTGGCGTCCGGCTGCTGCAGGCGCGCCGCCAGACGCCGATGGAAGTCCTCCGGATCCACCGAGGAACCATCGGACAGGACGAAGCCCATCGGGATGGTCTGGGGTTCGAGATAGCGCACACCCTCGGCGCCGTAGCGCTTCATCGTTTCGACCGTCATCTCGAGGAAGACCTCCACGCTCCGCCCCAGGGCACCGAGGCGGGGCCAGATCTCCTCGAAGAATTCCGTGCGACCTTCGCCGGCCCGGTCGAGTCGGAGTGAATCCATGAACTCCGCCCGCTGACGGGCGGAGAGTTGGTCCAACGGCGCATACTCCGCCTGCTGACAGGCGCTCAGGCCCTTGAAGGTGAACTCCGCCACCGTGGTGAACCGACGCCATTTGCCGTCGTCCTCCGGGCAGGTGCCGGCGCGTACCCGGGTATAGAAACGATTGCCACCGTTGAGCAGCTTGTTGGTGGCGACGGTGTACAGATCCTCCATCCGCCAACTGCCACCCGCGTGATGATGGAGATCACCGGCCTTGGGCATGGCGTAGAGGAAGCGATAGAGATCGGCTGGCGAAGCGGAGGACTTGATCTCCTCGAATCGCGCATCGAATCCCTCGGCCTGCGCACGGCCAACCACGCCTGCCAGAAGGCAGAGCAGCAGGGAGAAGATCATCGGGTGGCCGCGATGCGGCCGAGAACGGGGGGATGGGCGGCCCGCCCGTTCCTGGAACGTCTGATCCAGGGCGTCGGGACGCCGCGGCCTCGTGATCACACTTTGGAAAGTGTGATTCACCTGGCCGAGGTCGTGGGTGCGCGCCGAATCGGGCGTTGAGCGGTTGGCAGGGGTCATCGGGTGGGGATGGTTTTTTCGTACTGGGTCCAATTCCCGGCAATCTCCCGCACCACCCGACTCCCCACCCGGTGTGCGGCTTCGAGGGCGGGGAGCATGCCGCTGTACTCCTCGGTCATGCTCTCGCTGGCCTTCTGGCCGGGATGCGGCGTGCAGAAATTGGAGCCGCTGCGGAGGAACAGGACCCGGTTGAAGTCCACCTTCCCGAGACGCGCCAGCCGGGTCAGCGCGAGGGCGATGCCGTGGTCCTCCATGTTGGTCATGACAAAGTTTCCCCTTCCTCCGGTGTGCAGGCGAGTCCAGTCATTGGCCCATCGGGTCATGACGGTGCCATGCCAATAGCGGCACGACCCGAGGCTGTCGCCGATCAGGACGGAAGCGGGCTTCAAAGCCTCCGGGGTGGCAGTATACAGGGCCCGATGTTTCCGGGCGTCGTCGTGGTCCGGGATGATGGTGTCCCGGGTGAATTCATAGGCCCACTGGACCAACCCGGGGTTGAGGGTCCACGCCATGGGCTTGGGTGCCCATTCGGCGTTGCCGGGGATCTCGTTGGGCTTCTTGCCGCCGATGGGGACGATGCCATACGGCCAGTCGGCCGGGACCTCGCGGGAATCGATCTCGTAGGCGATGTCGCCATCGACCACGTGGCGCGCCCAGGCCGCGGCGCCGACCGAGGCGTCGGCCGGGTCCACCCCGGCGATGCCATTGATCAGCCAATAGGTCTTGGAAAGGTCGAGCGTGGGATCCAGTCCGAGCGTGAGGAGGTCGGCTGCAGCGCGGACGGTCGTGCCCGAGACCGCGCCGAAGACTCCGTTGGTGTTGAACCGGAGCGGATGATCAACGCCGGCGATGGCGAGGGTGCCGGCCAGGTGTTCCCGTTCGACCCAGAACTGGAACTCACCCGGCTTGTCTCCGGTGTCCTGTCCGATCTCGAACGTCGCCACCACCATCACCCGCGGACGGATCGGTTCGGCGGCCAGCGGGGGGATCGTGGACAGCAGGAGGCAACTGACCGGAAGGAAGCGGAAGTTCATGGGACGGGAGATTGGAGGTACGTCATGAGTTTGCAGTCACGAATGGAGGCCCGCTGCCCTCAGCGGGCGTTTTGACGCCGCCGCCTGAGGGCAGGCGGCCTACCTCCATGACCCACTCAAGATGAACCTGGAAAAGGGGGTGAGAAGTGCCGGCGGGCCGCCGGCACCCCCTTGGTTTCTAGAACTTGAGGGTCAGGCGACCTTCGAGACGGAAGGGAAGGTCGGCGACGATGGATTCGTTGCCGTACACGGCGTTGGGTGCGCTCCAGTTCTTCTGGTCGGTGACATTGAGAGCCATGAGGCGTGCCTCCCAGCGGGGAGCGGAATAGAACACGCTGACATCGAGGGTGTACTGGGCCGGGATGACCAGGGTGCCGGCGACGTTGTTGTTGATATCGCTGGTGAACACGATGTTGGCCGAGACTCCGAGCCCCTTGTAGATCTTGTAGGTGGTGAGGAAGTTCAACAGGTGTTCGGGCACACCCTGACGGCGGAACTCGTCCCCGCTCAGGCTGAAGAACCGATCACCCGGCGAGGTGAGCGAGGTGTTGCCGACGTCGAACTGCGGCTGGTTGACGGTCGAATCGAGCAGCGAGTAGCCCAGCGTCAGATAGAACTGGCGGGTGGGCTGGTAGTTGGCTTCGAGCTCGATTCCGCGCGTCTTGAACTCGACCACCGAGCGGTTGAGCTGCGCATCCGCCCGGGTCTGCTGGAAGACGGCTGCCCCGAGGAACAGTTGGCCGTCCATCAACGAATACTTGGTGCCAACCTCGAACAGTTCTGCCTCGTTGCGCAGATTGCGGGTGGCGAAACTGTCTTCCGTTGCCGTGGTGTATCCGCCGCCATTGCCAACCGAGCCCACCGGATTCTGCGACCAGTTATAGGAGAAGTAGCCGGAGAGCGTCGGGGTGAACTTGTAGATCGTCGAGGCGTTGGCGCTCGGCAGGCCGAGGGTGGTGGAATCCCCCGGCAGGAAGTTGGCCGGGTCATTGTAGTCCAGGCTGACGAAGTTGATCCGGCCACCTGCCAACAGTGAGAGCTTGTCGGTGATCTTCCAGTCGTGCTGGTAGAAGGGGCCGACGGTGATGGCGGTCGATTCGCCGGAGTCGCCGTTGTCCGGCGTGTAGTAGCGACCCGGATGACCCGGCACCGGAACGGAAGTGAACGGGTTCGGGAAGTTCGCCGAGTTGTAGATGTTGATGAACTCTTGGTCCTTGGTCAGGTCCCAGACGTTGGCCGGTTCGGTGAAGAAATCGTTGTAGGCCGTCACGGACTGATAACGGAAGTCCGCACCGGTATTGATGGAATGCTTCTCGAGATTGATCCGGACCTCGGTACGGTTCTCGACGCTCCAGCTGGGGTCGATGATCTCCGAGTAATAGTACGAGGACAGCGTCTGACGGTCGACGTACCGGAACATCGTGTTGTTGGCGATGTCCACCGATTCCGAGGCGTGATAGGTCTGGACCGCCTGGGTGTGATAGCTGAAGCCTTCCGAATCATCGCCCGGCCGAAGCAGGCGAGCCCGTCGGTCGTACTGGACGACGGGCCCCAGTTCGATGCGGTTGACGGCGGGGTACCCGGCAGTGACCCACCGGCTGTTCTGGGGATCGGAGATCGGTGCCGGTGTGCCGCCCACCACATTGATGTTGTCGAAGGTGATCGGGTTCCCGCTGCCATCGGCAAATCCCAGCGGGTAGGTTGCGAAGTCCGGCGCCGGATTGTTGTTCACGCCGGTCTGGTACAGACCTTTGTCGATCAGGTCCTGGGTGGGGCGGTTGACGCCGAAGTTTTCCGTGTAGTTGGCCCAGAACCACTCGGTGTTGACGAACAGCTCGTACTTCTCGGTCGGCAGCCAGGACAGCGCGGCGTAGACCGCCTCGGTCTTGCGGAATCCATCGTGGTAGTAGCTTCCCGAGTTCTCGCCGGAATAGCTGGCCCGCCAGGCGGCCTTCGTTCCCTTGATCGGCCCGCCGGCATCGGCGCTCCAACGCAACTGGTCGTACATCCCGACCGTGGTCGAAGCCTCGCCGTGGAACCCGTCGAAGTACGGGCGCTTGGTGATCATGTCGACGTATCCGCCGACGTACTGGGAAGGACCGTAAACCGAGGCGGCGGGTCCCTTGACGATGTTGACCGACTCCACCGAGTTGAAATTGACCGGGAGACCGTTGCCGTTCGAGGTGAGTCCGAGGCGCATCCCGTTGATGAAGGTGTCGCCGATCTGGGTGCGGATGTCCGGGGTCGTCGGAGCCCCGAAGTTCGAGCGGGTGTACGAGCTGGAGGTCAGCTTCGAGAAATCCCGTACGTCATAGATGTTGATCGCATCGAGCTGTTCCCGGGAGATGATCGTGACGTTGCGCGGGGTATCCAGGATCGACCGGTCCGACCCATAGACGGAATTGAACGGTCGAACCGTCGGTACCACCTGTTCCTCCAGGGGGATTCCTTCGACGATGATCCGGTCCGGTGCTCCGGCCGTGGAAGCGGCCGGCGGGGTGTTGGTGGTGGACTGAGCATGCAGGCCCGCTGAGAAGGTGAGCGTGGCGAGCGACGCTGGGAGAAGGAGGGTCTTCATCTGAGCATGTGGGATAAAATAAGACACCAGTCTGTTGGGTCCGAAGGTTCTGATTCCTCCAGACCGCCGCGAACACGGCCTGGATCAGTTGGAGCAGTCGGCGGGCCAGATCGCGGCCGCATGGGGAGGCAGGGAGGATGGCGGCGGGCGGGGACGCCCGCGGTCCCGTGGCGGGATTGACGCGCCTGCTGGCACGTCTTGTGCATCTGTCGGGACGCCATGCCTTCTCCCGTGGATCTCCCCGACCGCACCGTCCCGCTGGCGCCGATCGCCGATACGTTGCGGTTGCTGGTGGATCAGTTGCTGGATCCGCCGGGTTCGGTGCTCCGGCCCGAGCATCACGAGGACCGGCCGTTGCGGGGAACGACCCTTTTCCTTGCGCGATGCACGGTGGAGACGCACGTGGGACGCTTTGTGGCCTACGTGTTCCAGGATGTGATCCACAAGGGCTACGTGATTGCCCTGGCACATGGGGACATCATCGGGGCGTCGGTCTTGTACACGCGGATCCATTCCTCCTGCATCACCAGCGAGACCCTGCGGGGATGCGACTGCGACTGTGTCCAGCAGTTGGAGGGGGCGTTGAAGGTCATCCAGGAAAAGGGGCATGGGATCCTGTTCTACCTGATGCAGGAGGGGCGGGGAGTGGGCTACGTCGGCAAGGCCCGGGACCGGATGCTGGTGCAGTCGTCGCATGACCAGATCTCGACCTTCGACGCTTACCGTTACATGGGATTGAAGAAGGATCACCGGTGTTACGATGACGTGGCGGATGTCTGTTTCCTGCTCGGGGTGCGATCACCGTTCATCGTGCTGACCAACAACCCGGACAAGATCTCGGCCCTGACGGCGCATGGGATGAAGGTGGCCGGCACGGAATCCCTGGAGTTCGAGCCGTCGCCGTTCAACGTGGCCTACCTGGCGTCCAAGGCGGATTCGGGGCACGTTCTGACCCAGGCCTCGGCACCCCATGTGAAACGGGCTTTGCCACCGGAACCGGTGATGCCGTTCCGCCCGCACGCGCTCGCCGATGTCCAACGGTTCATCTACGCCGCCTCCTATTTCCTGCCGGTGAAACCGGTCGATGGGGAGGTGATCCTCTCAGAAGAACAGTTCCAATCCCTTTTCAAGACGACGCCGATCGAACAGTTCATGGAAGGGGAGGCACCGTTGGTCCGGGATTACTATGTGATCCGAGGAAACCGGCTCATGGTAAAGATCAACGCCGAGAATATCGTCCAGTACAAGGCGCTGTATCCGGCCTCGCCGGTGGTGGATCTGTTGACGACTCCCTATTGGTTCCGGGTTCACGTGTACTTCGACATCGTCACCAGTCAGGAGGCGGTGGTGCTCACCTATGGACGACCGCTGCTCTATGACGTGGCCGTGGTCCGGATCCAGAGCGAATCCCTGTTCAACCGCTTCCCCCTGCTCAACGTGGACAATCGGGTGAAGTTCGAACGGGCCGTCCAGAACATCGTGCACTACGGGGTGGGTGGCATCTTCCTGCTCTACTTCGACGGCCGCGGGGCGGGGTTCGGCGCTCATGCGGCGGACCGGATGATGACCGAGCAGAAGGTGACGTTCTCCAGTGACGAGGCTTACAAGAGGCTCGGGGTCGGCTACGACAGCCGGGACTACGATGCCATCATGCGCCTGATCCGGCATCACTATCCCTCGGGCAAGATCCAGATGGTCATGAACTCTCCGTCGAGCCTGGTGAAGAAGAAGGAGTATGCGACGGCACTGAACGCCCATCAGATCGACGTGGCCAAATGGATCTTCCTCGATGACAGCGCCCTCTCCGAGTGACGTGTCCGCCGGACGCGGACACGACCTGCTCGACCAACGCGTGGCGGCGGTCGTGGCGGCGGTGCGGGGCGTGCTGGCTTCCACCTCGGCCGGTCCGGTGCGCCTGCCGCCGGCGGGCGTGGTCGTGACCGGGGTGGGCAGCTCGGAGGCGCATGCCCGTTATCTGGTCGGGTTGCTCAACCGAACGACGCCCGTTCCC
>CAMCFL010000128.1 GCA_945873715.1 Akkermansia muciniphila | reverse complement strand
AACCCCGCCTGGAACAGTTGCCCGGGTTCGTGCCACAGGATCAACCACGCGGAAGCCGCCAGGGAATTCAACAGGTCCGATGGCCGTCGGAGGGACCAACCGAGCACCACCACGGAGGACATCACTGCCGAGCGCACGGCCGAGGCCTGCCAGCCGGTCGCCGCCACGTAGAACCAGACCACCGGAAGCACGACCCACGCGCATCGGGCCCGGTCCACCCGGACCAACCGCAGCACCTGGACCAGCAGACCCGCCACCAAGGCAATGTGGAGTCCGCTGATGGCGAACACATGCAGCGTGCCCGACTCCAGGAACGCTTCCCGCCATTCCTCCTCCAATCCCCCGCGCCAGCCCAGCACCATGGATCGGATCAATCGCGACGCCGCATCGTCGGGCAATCCCAGAGCCAACACCCCGTGCGCCCAAGGAATGAACCGGTCCGACCACGAAGCCGTCACCGATCCGGGAGCCGGATGCCAGTCCGTCCGTCCGTCCGAGAATCCCGTGCGATGGATCCCCCGGGCCTGAAGATGGGTCCGCAAATCGAAGCTGCCCGGCAGGAGCGCCGGTTCAGGCGCGCCGAACGTACCGAACACCTGGGCTTCCTGATTCCGAATCGGATCCACTCCACGGGAATCGCGGAAGCGGATGCGCACATCCCCCTCCATCAGCACCCAGGGACCGTTGCGCGCACGCCATCCGTCGGTGCGCATCATCAGGGTCCGGCTCACCCGTCCATCGGCGTTGCCCGCCGGCCGCGGTTCGCCGGGATCGGTTACCCGGCCGCGCACCCAACCCAACACGGGCTCGGGAGGAATGACTGCAGCGGGGTCGCGGGGTCCGGTCGCATCCGACCAGACGGCATGATGGCCGAAGCCCACCAGCACACACGCGAGGCGTAGTCGCCAGAGATGCGGGCCCCGGGGCCACCACCAGACCAGCAGCCCGACCAAAGCGATCGCCAGGCCTGCCTGGGCGGGAACCGGCAGGAGATTCGAAATCGACATGCCCAGCATCAGGGCAAGCACGGGGCCAACGAAGGGTCGTTCCATGTTTGGGGGCAGCCATGGTAGCGCCCCCGGGCCGTCCGTCGAATCACTCAGCGGATCGGCCGTCGGTCCCGGCGTTCAACCCAGACCGCGAAGGCCATCAAGCCGAGCGCGGCACCGGCAGAATCGATCGCGACGTCGATGACCGACCCTTGCCGGGTGGGTTGGAAGGCCTGGTGAAACTCATCGGTCGCCGCGTAGGCCGTCGCTCCGAGCCAGGCCAACAGGATCCAGCGCCGCGCGCGCGCCCCGGGTTCGGCACCCGCCCGGACCGCCCGCGCCATGAGGATCGCCAGCACCGCGTACTCGGTCAGATGCCCACCCTTGCGGATGACGGCGCGCACGGCCGCCTCCGACTCCGGGGTGATCCCCGGCACCAACCATCGGATAAACGGCCCTAGGAATCGGGAGGTCCGGTGCGCGGCAAGGGCATCGGTCGATCCCCAGAAGATCATTCCCATCCAGAGCAGGACCGGCATCCAGAAGAACCCAAAAAAGCGCCGGCGACGTTGCACTCCAGAAGGAAAGCAGAGCCGCCGAGCAAGGCAATCGCACATTCCCCGCCCGATCGAAGTGAGCCTCGTGACCTCGTCGCCTACCCGCAGGTGGCGACGTCAGGAGACTCTGACTTCCATTCGACCGTACCCCGGCCCACCCACGTTCCCCGCCCGACCAGAATGAGCCTCGTTACCTCCTCGCCTACGCGTAGGAGACGTGAGGAGACTCTGACTTCCATTCGACCGTACCCCAGCCCACGTACGTTCCCTGCCCGATTGAAGTGAGTCTCGTGACCTCGTCTCCTACGGGTGGGAGAAGCCTCCGGCTTCCCTCCGGACGCGCCCCGGCCTACCGACGTTTCCCGCCATTCCAGGGCGCGCCTGCTTCCCTCGACACCTGGTAGGAGACGACGTCAGGAGACTCTGATCTCCCTCCGGACAAGCCACGACCCACGCACGTTCCCTGCCTGATTGAAGTGAGTCTCGTGACCTCGTCGCCTACGGGTGGAGGGGAGACCCTGTTCCATCCGGAAGTACGCCGACTGGGTTCTCGACCAGGCCATCGACCAATTGAACCTCGCGTTCCGCCCTGCTGGCGACCCGGGGATCGTGGGTCGCGATGATGAGGGTCATGCTCCTTTCCTGCCTCAGCCTGAGCAGCAGTTCCATCACGCCATCGCCGGTATGGGAATCGAGGTTCCCGGTCGGTTCGTCGGCCAACACCAGAGCGGGGTCATTGACCAGACATCGGGCGATCGCCACCCGCTGCTGTTCGCCGCCCGAGAGCTGGGAAGGCCGATGGCTGAGGCGCCCTTCCAATCCAACCCGACACAACAAGGCACGGGCTCGGTCCACCGACTCCACCGCCGAGCGCCGGGCCATCCGTGCCGGGAGATAGACGTTCTCCAGGGCGCTCAGGTCCGAGAGGAGATGGTAGGCCTGGAAGATGATTCCGACGTGGCGATTCCGAAACTGCGCCAGGCTGGAAAGGCTGCGTCCGGTCAGCAGTGTCCCGTCGAATTCGATCCGGCCGGCATCGGGCACGTCGAGACCTCCCAGCAGGTGCAGGAGGGTGCTCTTTCCGGCACCCGACGCCCCGCGAAGGGCGACAAATTCGCCGCGCGCGACGCTCAGGTCCACCCCGCGGAGGACCTCCAGGCGGCGATCGCCGATCTGGTAGGCCTTGGTCAGGCCCGAGGCGACCACCAGCGGCCCGGGAGTAGCAGTGGACTCAGTCATTGCGAAGGGCCTCCACCGGCCTCATGGAGGCCGCGATCCAGGCGGGGACGACTCCGGCGAGCAGGCACATGACCAGGGAGACCCCGCAGATCAGGGCCAGGTCATGGGGCAACACCAGGGCGGGGATTTCAGCGAAGCTGTAGATCGACTGCGGAAACAACTGACGCCCGGTCACCCAGCGCATGAAGTGCAGGAAGTCATTGCGGATCGAAACCATCAGGACTCCGGTGCCCACGCCCATCAGCACGCCCACCACCCCCACCATCGAACTCTGGGCCAGGAACACGGCGACCACCTGCCCCGTGGTGGCACCCATGCCCTTGAGCATCCCGATCTCGCGGGTCTTGCGGATGACGAAGGCGATCTGGGAACAGATGATGCAGAAGGCCGCCACCACCATGACGAAGAACAGGATGATCAGCATGGCGTCCTTCTCCACCTCGATCGCCCCAAGCAGGTCGCGGTTCTCATCCATCCAACTGACAATCCGGAACTCGGGCCCGAGCCGGGCCCCGATCTCCTCCTGACGCAGCCGGGTATTCTCGACGCTCGAATCGTCGAGCATCACCGACAACCCATTCACCCCTTCGCCCTGGTTGAACAACTCCTGGGCGTTCACCAGTGAAACGGCAATGAACGAGGCGTCGATCTGGTCGTACCCGACCTGGAAAATTCCCCGCACCTCGTAGTCCTCGGCCGGAATCAACTCCGGTTCCCGCGTCTTCCGACTCTTGAGCATGCGGTCGAGCGCCGCGGTCGAGTGCAGGGCCACGCGATCTCCCACCGAAACGCGCAGCTGATCCGCCAGCGAACTCCCCACCAGCACCCCTGCCCCACGCAGGTCGAACTCGCCTTCGATCACCCGGTTGGTCAGCACGCTGACCCGTCCTTCCAGCTCGCTATCAATGCCCCGCACGATCGGCGCGAAGCTCTGGGGTCCCCGAAGGCTCGGGTCCGGCTGGGTCTGCATCAGGACCTGACCCAGGATGAAGGGGGCTACCCCCTTGACGCCCGGTTGCTTTTCCAGGCTTCCCATCGTGGCTTCCCACTCCAACAGCGGGCGGCCCGGGGTGACGACCTTCAGATGCGCGTTGAACCCGATCAGCTTCCTTCGCAATTCCACATCAAACCCGCTCATCACGGCGATGACGACGATCAGCACCGCCACGCCGAGCATCACTCCCAGCACACAGAACAGCGTGATCACCGACACGAAGTTCTTCTTCGGTCGGAGATAACGCAGGGCCAGGCCCAGCTCGAACGGGAGACGCAGCACGGGCGGCGACGCTAGCCGCCACCCGCGCTTTGACAAGTGCGCCCATCGCCATGCTGGGGGAGGCGGGGAAAGTTTTCAGATTCAAGATTCAAGTCGTCGCGGGCTCCACGATGGCCCCCGCAGCAGGGGCTTCGCCGCGGGCGACTTGAATCTCCTGTCCTTGAAACTTGAAACTCCAGGCTCACAACAATCCCCGGATCCGCTCCGACGCTCCCTCCATCAGCGGTTCGCCATGGGCGAACAAGGCGATCGCCAACGGCTCTTCCAGCAACCCCGCCAGGGACCGCCGCAGCACCTTCGGATCGATGCAGTACTTGTCGGGCAACAACTCCAACTCCCGTCCCGACAGGTTCACCACCGCATCCCCGAACACGACCAATCCGAGCGACGGCAGCCGCCACGCCGTTTCCCCCGGAGCCCCTCCCGGCAGCGGCACCGGGGTCCAACCCTCGGGAATTCCGGCCTGAGGAATCGCGACGCCCGACATCGCCCACTCCACCCCGGCCGGGCCGATCACCGGAACAGCCAAACGACTCCGCCACGATTCGGCCGCCCGCTCATGATTGCCATTGGTCAGCACGATGGCCTCGATGCCGCCCTCCAACGGCAGCTCGAAATCGTCCAAGGGAATGGGATCAAACACCACCCATCGACCGGTCGCTCCGCGCACCGCGTGAGACATCAGCTCGACCCGGTGGCCGGGGGAAAAAACCCACCAACGCCACACGTCGGGACGGATCTGCTCGTATCGGGTTGGAGTCGTCATAGGCCCAGAGCATTGTGAACGATGGAAAGTCAATAACCTACAATCTTGTCGGCGTCCAAAGCCCGTTCCTCCCTCGCCAGCAACCCGACCTCCGCACATCCTCCGCCCATGCTGCGGTGCCTGTTCGTCTTCCTCCTGTTCAGCCTCGGATCCCTGCTCGCGGGACCGTCCTATTCCCCCCCTGCCTTTACGGACCCGGACCGCCGTGCACGGGTCGAAAGCCTCCTTCCACGGATCGATTCGCTCTACCGGACTTACGCCACCAACCAGCACCTGCCCGGAATGGTTTACGGCGTGATGCTCGACGGACGCCTGCTCCACATCGGCGCCCACGGCGTGGCCAATCTGGAATCGGGACAACCCGTCTCCCGCCACACCCGTTTCCGCATCGCCTCGATGACCAAGAGCTTCACCGCCCTGGCCATCCTCAAGCTCCGCGATGCCGGACGTCTCCAACTCGAGGACCCGATCGAACGGCATCTTCCCCAGTTCCGACGCAGCCGCACCCTGACCATGGATTCCCCACGGGTCACCGTCCGCCACCTGCTGGGAATGTCGGGTGGATTCCCCCAGGACGATCCGTGGGGCGATCGCCGACTGGCCGACACGGTGGCCGAATTGGAGGGTCTGGTCTCCACGGGTCTCCAGTACTCGAACCCGCCGGGGACCACCTGGGAATACAGCAACCTGGGGTACGCCCTGCTTGGGCATGTGATCACGCGCGTGACCGGCCGGCCATATCAGGAATACATCACCCGCGAACTGCTCCGTCCGTTGGGCATGACCAATACCGTCTGGGAATACAGCCGCGTGCCCGCCGATCAGCTCGCCCTCGGTTATCGCTGGCAGAAGGAGCAATGGATCCCGGAACCCATCCTCCACGACGGCACCTTCGGGGCCATGGGCGGCCTGATCACGCCCGTCGATGACTTCGCCCGTTACGTGGCCTTCCATCTCGATGCCTGGCCGCCACGCGATGCCCACGAGACCGGTCCCGTGCGTCGGGCCACAGTGCGCGAGATGCATCGGCCGGCCACGATGATCCTGGTTCAGGGAGACACCAACTCCCCGACGGGCCGCCCCTTGCCGGCGCGTGCCAACGGCTATGGATCCGGTCTGGCCTGGAGCCAGGATTCAAAGGGAATCGTGCGATTGCGTCACGCCGGAGGCCTTCCCGGATTCGGCAGCGAATATCGGTTCCTGCCCGACCACGGCCTGGCGGTCATCTGCTTCGCCAACCTGACCTACGCCCCCGCCACCGCCATCAACGCCCAGGTCGCCGATGTCCTCCTCGACGAAGCCCGCCTCGAACCCCGCGCCCTTCCCCCGTCGCCCTGGCTCCGCAAACGCGCCGATCAACTCGCGCGCCTGCTCCAGTCCTGGACGCCGGCGGATCTCGCCGATGCCCTCTCTTCGAATGTCTTCCTCGATCGCGCCCAGTCCGACTGGGAATCCCTCTTGAAAGAGCACCTCGCGCGGATGGGAACGGTCCGCGGGATGGGCCCGCTCCGTCCGATCAACCAACTTCGCGGACGCTTCCTGTTGGAAGGCGAACGCGGAAACCTGGACGTGTTCTTCACCCTGACCCCGGAAGCCGAGCCCCGGATCCAGGAGATCCGGGTGGAGTCCGTCGCGCGCCCATCGGCCCCGTGATCCATCGGCGCTGCACCGAGGAGGGGCGGACACCGGGACCCATCCCGTACGGGTCAACCCAACGCGCCATCCAAGCAGCAATTCTTATTTTAAAATGCGACCTGGATCCGGGCTTTTGCGACTCCTATGGCAACCGCGTGGATTTTACGCCGGAGGCGTTCCAGCGAATAGCCCGGGGTGCGCGAAGCGCCACCCCGGGGTCGCGCGCCCCAAATGATTCCCACCCCGGAGGGGTGGCAGAACCTTCTGCAACCCCTCCGGGGTTGATTTTCCTTCCGCACTTAAACCCGGGGTGGCGCTTCGCTTACCCCGGGCTATTTGCTGCCATCCCTCCGGGATGCAAACACCCGTGCACTCGTCCGGTGCTGTTGTTCACGTTCGAACCGCCGATTTCAAAACGAGCATCACCGCCATCCGCAGCACATTCCCCCGCATCAGCGCACAATAAGCCACTAATGGCGTTTTTAAATAGCTCTTTTAAACGTCACTAAAGACGCTTTATGTTGATTTTTTCAATCAAAACGCCATTTTCGACGCGCAATGAAGATCTCTTCAACCACCACGGATGAGGCGCTCCTCCAACAGATCGGCGAGCGTCTGGCCCGCCTGCGACTGGCGAAGAACCTGACGCAGGGCCAACTCGCGGAGCAGGCGGGCCTGGGCTTGCGAACCGTCCAGCGCCTGGAAATGGGAGCCGCTGCAACGCAGCTCTCGGGCTTTGCCCGGGTGTGTCGGGTGCTCGGCCTCGCGGAGCGCTTCGACGCCTTTCTCCCGGAGGAGGTGACCAGCCCGATGGCACTTCTGAAGCAGCAAGGGAGGAAGCGGCAGCGGGCCACCGGCAAAAAGGCGGCCGAGCGGACGGCGAAACCCTGGACCTGGGGTGAACCGACATGATCGCCAAGGTCCAGCTCTGGGGGCGGACGATCGGAGCCGTCTCGCTGGAGGAGGGGCGGGAGGTCGCCGCCTTCCAGTACGACCCGGACTTTGCGCGAAGCGGCATCGAGATTTCCCCGAAGGTGATGCCGCTGAGTGACCAGGTTTATGAATTCCCTGCCCTGCCGCGGAACACCTTTCGCGGTCTGCCGGGACTGCTGGCGGACTCCCTTCCGGACCGGTTCGGCAACGCGCTCATTGATGCCTGGCTGGCGACCCAAGGCCGGACGCCCGAGAGCTTCAACGCGGTTGAGCGACTTTGCTATACCGGCACGCGGGGAATGGGCGCACTCGAGTTCGCGCCCATCCTCGGCCCCAGGTCGCGCAAGTCATCGAAGATCGAGGTGGATGCCCTCGTTCGGTTGGCCGGCGAGGTCTTGA
>CAMCFL010000127.1 GCA_945873715.1 Akkermansia muciniphila | reverse complement strand
TCCGGACCCTTCGGTCCGACGCCACGCCCTGTGGGCAATGCGGCGCCCCTTCATTCCGGCATCGGTCGCAGTGCCGGTGTTGATTGCGGCTTTGGAGGATTCCGACGTCAACGTGGTCGACCTTGCCGTCGGCGGAATCATGGACCGGGCGAAGGACGCAGCGGCGGCGAAGCCAAAGCTGCTGGAACTGCGCAAGGCCGTCGATCAAGGGCGACTCCTCAACGGAACGAACGCCTTGCCGCACCAGGCGAGGAATCTTGCCGGCTCCATCGATCGGGCGCTGGGAGCGCTGGAAAAGCCTCCCCGATGACCTCTGGCATTCCGAAGCTCACCTCCCCCGTAAGTTGTAGGGCTGGACTGGAACCTCCCGTTGACCGTTTGGGCTCCCCCGGCAGACTCTCGCCCCCGTTCTCCGGCCGGGTTCCGTGGTGGCTCGGGGGACGGCCGTTTCCCGCCCATGCATGAATTGATCCGCGACATCGCCCTGTGTACCGCCGCCGCGTGGCTGATGGGGCTGGCAGCGCAATTGGCGCGGCAGCCCATCATCCTCGCCTATCTCGCGGCGGGTTTCCTTCTCGGGCCTTCGATGCTGTCCTGGGTGACCAGCCAGGAATCCATCGGGACCATCTCCGAACTCGGGCTGATCTTCCTGCTGTTCATGATCGGGCTGGAGATCGACCTGAAGAAGATCATGAGCGCGGGCAAGTCCATCACGGTGACCGCGGCGGTGCAGATCTTCGGAGGGCTCGCGCTGGGCACGGCGGTGTTCCATCTCCTCGGGTTCAAGTTCGGCAGCGGCAAATGGGATGCGCTTTATCTGGGGGCGGCGGCGGCGATGAGCAGCACGGTGGTGATCGTCAAGGTCCTCTACGACAAGCGGGAGTTGGATACCCTGCCGGGACGGATCACCCTGGGCGTCCTCGTTCTCCAGGATCTGTTCGCGATCCTCTTCCTGGCGATCCAACCCAATCTCAATGACCTCAAAGCCAGCATCCTGGTGCTATCGCTCCTGCGGGTCGGGATCCTGGTGGGAACCGCGCTGTTGGTGAGCAAATACGTCCTGCCTCCCCTCTTCCACAAGGTGGCGCGCCTTCCCGAGCTCGTGCTGGTGGGAGCGATCGGCTGGTGTTTCCTCGTCGGGGAATTCGCGGAGCGCCTGCATCTCTCCCGGGAGATGGGGGCGCTGGTGGCCGGGGTCGCCCTCTCGACGTTCCCCTACGCCCTCGACGTGACCGCCAAGGTCACCAGCCTCCGGGACTTCTTCGTCACCCTGTTCTTCGTGGGACTCGGAATGAAGATCCAGAAGCCCGGACTCGAAGTCCTCGGTTGGGCGCTGGCCTTCGGTGCTTTTGCCGTCGTGAGCCGACTCGTCACCACCTTTATCCCGCTCTACAAGCTCCGGCTGGGTCTCCGGGCAAGCCTCCTGCCCGCCATCAATCTGGCCCAGGTCTCCGAGTTTTCCCTGGTGCTGCTCGAACTCGGTGCCAGCGACAAATTCAACCACGTCAGCCCACTCGCCAAGGACATGACCTCGCTGGCATTCGTCCTCCTCGCCGCGTTCTCCACCTTCGGGATGATGCGGTCTGACGGGCTGATCCGCTGGCTCATCCCCCATCTCAAGCGCCTCGGGCTGCGGGATCTGGATTCCGTCGCCGCCGGCCATGGACACGAGGAACCCGGCGAAGCCCATGGCGGCCGGATCCTCTTCCTCGGCTTCTTTCGCGCGGCAAGTTCCCTCCTCGACGAGTTGGAACGGCACGCACCGGACCTTCTGCCGCACGTCGCGGTCGTCGATTTCAACCCCTTGGTCCATGCCGAGTTGAAGGTCCGGGGGATCCGGGTGATCTACGGCGACATCAGCCAGCGGGATACGCTGCTCCATGCGGGTGTCGCCCGCGCCGAGGTGCTGGTCTGCACGGTCCCCGACAGCCTGCTCAAGGGCATCACCAACGAAAAACTGGTGCGCAGCCTGCGAGAAGTGAACCCCAACGCCCGGATCATTGCGCCTGCCGAGGTGCTCTCCGAAGCCCCGCGCCTCATCGCCGCCGGTGCGTCCTACGTCTGCATGGGCCGACTTCTGGAAGGACGGGAGTTGCTCGAAGCTCTCCGGGCCGCTGAGGAAGGGCTTCTCGACGACAAACGCGAACGGCTGATGTCCGTTCTGGGCGAGCGGCGCGAAGTCCTGCCGTGAGCGTCGGCCGCAGTCCGGCCGTCTTCCGGCTTGGGATTCTGCCGCCGTTCATTAGCCTCTGCCGCAAAACGGGAATGAAATCCTCCCAGCTCAAGACCGCCCTCGAATCCGCCACCCAGGCCGCACGCGCCGCCGGCGACCTGATGCGGGTTCACCTGCGCCGGACCAAGAAGGTCAACGAGGCCACCCACCACGACATCAAACTGGATCTGGACGTCCGCTGCCAACGCCTGATCACCCGCCGGTTGGCGACGGATTTCCCAGACATCCCCGTCCTCGGGGAAGAGGGGCAGGACGAATCCATCGAGACCGCCGGCGCGCGTTGGGTGGTCGATCCCATCGATGGCACGGTCAACTACGCCCATGGGATTCCGCACGCCTGTGTGAGCATCGCGCTCCAGGCACGGACCGGGAAGGAGTTCGAAACGGTGGTGGGCGTGGTGCACGACCCGTTCATGGATGAAACCTGGACGGCCACCCACACCGGTCCCGCCCGATTGAATGGACGCCGGATCCAGGTCAGCAGCCGGAAGCGCCTCGACGAGGCGATCGTCTCCATGGGCTTCGCCAAGAGCAGCATCACGCTGGACCAGATGTTGCCGGTGTTCGGCGACCTGGTGCATCGTGTCCGCAAGATCCGCCTGATGGGCTCCGCGGCACTGGCCCTGACCTACGTCGCCGACGGCCGATTCGATGCCTATGTCGAGGCGGGCATCCGGCTGTGGGATGTTGCGGCAGGCGGCCTGATCATCCAGCGCGCCGGGGGCTCGTTCGAGATCACGGCGCTGCCGGGCGAAGACTACAAATACGCACTGAACTCCAGCAATGGCCACGTCCGCAACGAACTGTCCCGCGTGATTGCCAGCGCCATTCCCTCCCCCAGATCTTCCGGAAAACGAACCTCATGAGCCCCTTCCGCATGCCTACCCGCCCGCTCCTGCTCGCGTTCCTCACCCTGCTGGGCTTCTTCGCCGCCCACGCTGGCACCGTGGTGCAGTTCCGCACGGTTTTCGGCGATGTCGACGTCGAGTTGTACGACGCCGACAAGCCGGTCACCTCCACCAACCTGGTGCGGTACATCGCCGACGGTGCCTACCAGGGCATGTTCTTCCATCGGGTCGTCCCGAACTTCGTCATTCAGGGCGGGGGATTCCGACTGAACCATGCCGGGGCCACCAATGAAGCCATCGGGGCGATCCCCATCCGGCCCACCATCACCAATGAGTACGGTGTCGGCCCCTTCCTCTCCAACGTGGCCGGGACGATTGCCATGGCCAAGACGGCGGACCCGAACTCGGCCAGTTCTCAATTCTTCTTCAACCTCCGGGACAATGTGTCCCTCGACAACATCACCAACTCCGGAGGGTTCACGGTGTTCGGACGGATCATCCGCGGAACCAATACCCTCGAGATCTGGAACCGTTTCACCCGCTACAGTTCCCAGACGACTCCCGTCAGTGGGACCAACCTGATCGTCAATGCGGCCGGCACCGGGTTCCCCTTCGGCGAATTGCCCATGTTCCAGGTCCGGGCGCAGGCCAACGGAAGTCGCTACCTGGACCTCGCCGATCTGATCTACGTCGATGTCTCGCTCCTGCGGGTCCAGGTCAGCCACCGCAATGATGGCACCACCGAGGTTCGATGGAACCCCGTGGCGGGACGCACGAACTTCGTCGAGTACACAACCACTTTCCCACCCAACTGGCAACCGCTCACGAATCTCCCACCCGAAGCCATCGCCTCGCCGGTGTACGCCGGGCCTCCCCTCCCGAACGACCATGCCCCCAAAGTGCTGCCGGCCGTCGTGGCGGATCCGAATGGCGATCCCAACCGTTTCTACCGCGTCCGAGCCACCTACTGATCCCGACCATTCTCTCCCATGAATCTCCGACTCGCGTTCCTCGGCCTGCTCACCGCGTGCCTGGCCCGCACCCAGGCGGCCGTCATCCCGGACCCGTGCGAAACCCGGCGTGAATTCCTCTATCTCTCCGCCCCCTTCCCCGAGTGCCACGCCTCGACCCTCGTCGAAACCCCTTCCGGATTGGTCGCCTCCTGGTTTGGTGGCACCCGGGAAAAGCATCCGGATGTCGGGATCTGGGTGAGCCGCCTCGAACGCGGGGTCTGGACCCCGCCCGTCGAAGTCGCCGACGGGGTCGAAAGCCCGACCGTCCGTCATCCCACCTGGAATCCGGTCCTGCATCAGGTGCCAAACGGGCCGTTGCACCTGTACTACAAGGTCGGTCCGACCCCGGACTCCTGGTGGGGCCTGGTCAAATCGAGCAGCGACGGCGGCAAGACCTGGAGCGCGGCGAAACGGCTTCCCGACGGAATCCTCGGCCCCATCAAGAATCACGCCGTCACCCTGTCCGACGGCACGATCGTCTCCGGCAGTTCCGACGAAGCCGGCGGTTGGCGGGTCCACTTCGAGACCTCACGCGATCAAGGAGTCACCTGGCAGAAGTCATCGGATCTCGGGGATCCCAAGACCATGGGCCTGATCCAGCCCGGCATTGCCCTCCTGCCAAAGGACCAATTGCTCGCCTTCTGCCGCAGCCGGGCCGGGCAGATCTACCTCACCCGCTCGACGGACGGCGGACGTCACTGGACGCCCCCTGCCCCAACGTCCCTGCCCAACCCCAATTCCGGAGTGGACGCCGTCGGTCTCCGAGACGGCCGGGCTCTGTTGGTGTACAACCACGTTCCCGCCCCGAAACGGGCCCGCTCCCCCCTCAACGTGGCCGTGTCCCGCGATGGCACGAACTGGGAGGAAGTCGCGGTGCTGGAAGACGAGCCCGGAATGGAGTTCTCCTACCCCGCCGTGATCCAGGCGTCGAACGGCGATGTCCACATCACCTACACCTGGAAACGCCAGCGCATCCGCCACGTGGTTCTCGACCCGGCCCGGTTCCGTCCCCGGCCCGTCCCGGCGGGCAGGTGAAGTTTGGAAACCGCAGTGGTTTATCCGCAGATGGCGCAGATTCCGCAGATGAAGAGGCACTTGGAGGCGTCGAAGCCGAATTGGCAGGCGCACCCTGCGAGTGAAACCGGTTCGGCACGATAGGGCCTCATTATCTGCGCCATCTGCGCCATCTGCGGATACTACTCCGGTTTTCAGGCCGAAGCCGCTGCGTGGTTCGCACGCATCCGCTTCTTGTCCACCTTGCCCACGCTGGTCTTGGGAATGGCGCTCACCAGGACCACCTCGGTCAGCAACGCCCGCTTGTGGATGACCCCGGATTCGATCACCGCGTGCAGGTGCCTCGACAACTCCCTGGGCGTGACCTCGCCCATCCCTTCCCGCAACACCACCTCCGCCCGGGGATGCTCGTCCCACTTGGCGTCCGGAACCCCGATGACCGCCACCTCCCGCACCGCAGGATGCCGGGCCAACGCCGACTCGATCTCGAGGGAAGAGATCCATTCCCCCCCGATCTTGATCACATCCTTGAGGCGATCGGTGATCCGCAGGTAGCCATCCGTATCGACGTAAGCCCCGTCCCCGGTGTGCAACCAACCTCCTCGCCAAAGCCGGTCCGAGGAACCCGCGTCACCCAGGTAACCGCTCGTCAGCCAAGGCGCCCGCAGGACCAACTCCCCGACCTTGCCCAGTTCCATGGGCCGTCCCTCGCCATCGACCACGGCCGTCTGGACCAATGGCAGCGCAAAGCCGGTCCGTGACGCCAGATCCGCCCGTTCCTCGTCCGTTCCGCCCGCCATCGACGGCTTGATGTGGGCCACCGCGATGATCGGACAGGTCTCGGACATGCCATAGCCACCGGCGATCCGGATGCCGTGCGACTGGGCCTCCCGAACCAGGGCCGGCAGCAGGGCCGCCCCACCGATGATCAGCTTGAGCCGACGCCAGTCGACGGTTCCCGAAGCCGGATGATGAAGGAGCATCTGCAGCAGCGTCGGGACGCAGTGGGAGAAGGTCACCCGATGCTTCGTCAGCAGTTGCAGCAGCATCTGGGGCTCGTATTTGCCGGGGTAGACCTGCGTTGCCCCCAGCATGGTCGCCAGATACGGCAATCCCCAGGCGTGCACATGGAACATCGGTGTCAGCGGCAGGTACACGTCGTCCGCACGAAACCCCACCGGATCATCATGAACCGCCAGCGTCAGTCCGGCGGTCAGCGTGTGCAGCACGATCTGACGATGCGAGAAACTCACGCCCTTGGGTTCCCCCGTCGTTCCCGTGGTGTAGAACAACGTCGCCATCGAATCCTCGGCCAGGTCCGGCCACTCCTTCACCGCTTCCGCCTTGGCCAACCCTTCCTCGTACTCCCCCGCACACGTCAGACCCAGCGGGGCTTCCCACGCCCCTTCGGTCAGGACAATGACGTGCCGTACCCCGGTCAGGTGACCCGCCATCGCCTTC
The DNA here is from genome assembly GCA_945873715.1 of Akkermansia muciniphila. Taxonomy (GTDB): domain Bacteria; phylum Verrucomicrobiota; class Verrucomicrobiia; order Limisphaerales; family UBA9464; genus UBA6176. The sequence continues at coordinate 1,228 of CAMCFL010000127.1, read as the reverse complement.
AAAAGCGGCAGGAAATCCACATGCACGAACAACACGGTGTCCCCGGCATGCGCGATGGTGTAACCCATCTGATCCGGAGTGAGCCGGACATTCACCGTGTGCACGGCCGCGCCCGACATCGGCACGGCAAAGAACAGTTCCAGGTACCGGTGACTGTCGTAGTCCAGCACCCCGACGCGATCCCCCGGTTCAACCCCCAACTCCCGGAGCCAACCGCCCAGGCGATCCACCCGCTGAAGCCACTCCCGATAGCTCAGGGTCAGTCGATCCCGATAGGTAATGGTGCCGTCCGGTGCCCAGGTCCGGACCCGGTGAAGCAGTTCGCGGATCAGCAAGGCACTGCCAGGACGGCGCTCGACGGTTCCTTCGTCAGGGATCATGCGTCTGACGCTAGCCAACGCCGCCGACGGAAGTCGAATCCCGGATGCGCCCAGGCCGATCCCGGGGGCGCATCTTGACACTGCCCCCGATGCGCCACGCGAAAACCTCCGTCCCCGATGCAGCGACCGGACCCGGTGCACCTTCTCATCCCGGAGGGATGGCAGCGATTAGCCCGGGGTCGCGCCCGGGTTTCGATGAGGATCGGAAATCTACCCCGGAGGGGTTGCAGAGGGATCTCCAACCCTCCGGGGTAGGGACCCATTCGGACGCATGACCCGGGTTGGCGCTTCGCGACCCCGGGCTAATCGCTGAAACGCCTCCGGCGTAAAGCGCAACCGCGGCTTCCGGCGGGGGCAGTGTCCAGATGCGCCCCAGGCCGTCGCCGCCCGCTCTGCATCCTTCCTTTGCCTCAAGTCCCCCAGTAGCCTCCGACCATGCTCGACGACTCGGTGGGCAAATTGAAGCGGTTGCAGGCCGATGTGGCGGCGTCCCTGCGGGACGACTCCCACACGGGCGGCGCAACCCAGACGGCCATGCCGCTCGATCGGGCGGGACGTTTCCTGCATTTCTGGAGCCTGGTCGGGCGATTCTTCTGGCGGAATCGCTGCCAGGTCCGCGCCTCGGCTCTGGCCTACACCACCCTGCTCGCGCTGGTCCCTCTCCTTGCCGTCTCCATCACGGTGGCCTCCCTCGTGTTCGACGCCAAGAGCGACGCCTCCCGCGAGAAGCTGGCCGGAATGATCGAGCGCCTCGTCGAGAACGTCGCACCCACGCTGGGCCTCTCCGACGCCGACACCAGCGCGCCCATCGGGCCGCCGTCGCCGGGCGACATCCAGGTCGATGCCGC
>CAMCFL010000126.1 GCA_945873715.1 Akkermansia muciniphila | reverse complement strand
CGGAGCCGACCACGGCACTGCGCGAGGCGATGACTTCCGTCGCCTGAGAACCGATCCAGTAGGCGAGGCTGGCCATGGTGCCGCCGGTCCATGCGACGACGGGTTTCCGGGTGGCCGCTCGGCGCACCATGTCGGCCACCTCGGGTCCTCCGGTGAGGAAGCCGCCGGGGGAATCCACGTCGAGGAGGATGCCGGTTACGTCGGGATTGCGGGCGACGCTCGACACCATCTCCTGGACGTTCTCGATCGCCTCGAAGTCGTACCAGAGCAGCTCGGCCACGTCGGGGCGTCGCGCGAGCGTACCTTGGATGGGAACCACGGCGATCTCCCCCGCCATCGTCACCTTCGGCTTCAGTTCCTGCCGGATCTCCTGGTAGCGCGGATGCTCGGCCGCCTGGATCAGGTCGCCCAGGTTCTGGCAAACCATGGACGCCAGGGTGCCGTCCGACAGGAAAGGCAGATCGGTGAGCAGTCGGCGGACAGTGTTCGGTGCGATGGTCATGGGTCTTCGTCTTTCTTCGTCGGGTCTTTGCCGCCTGGCTTGCCACTGGGGCCGTTTTTGCCCTCCGGTTGGGGGGCTGGGGCCTTGGCCGCATAGCCGAACCGGGAAAGGATGGTTTCCACCGGAACGCCGGTCGAAGCGGCGATCTTCGCTGCCTGATCGATGACGTAGCGTTCCTCCCGGAAAATCTGGTCAACCTCCGTCTGCCAGTCCCGCCCGCGTCCGCCGTAGTGTTCGGAGCGGGTCATGAGGCCGGACGCCTGATCCTCCCGTTCCTGGGCGGCTTCGCGTCCGGCATCGATGGTCGCCTTGGCAGGACGATTGAAGGTCACCCGAGCCCATCCGGGAGGAGCGGGAAGGTCGTCGTACTCGATCCCCCATGCGATGACCCGGACCCAGACAAACTCGACCAACCGGCAGAGGACATCCCCGCGCTGGTTGAACTTCCGTTGCGCCTTGCCGATGACTCCGCGGACCGATGGCCCGGTCAACTTGGTGTCGAGAATGAAGGCCGGAGGCAGATCCAGACCGGCGATGAAGCTGGCTGCGAGCGAGTCCAGAAAGTCGATGTAGGCCGCGTTCGGCCGGTTGCTCTCCACCCGCTTGAACTCGCGGCCTTCCGGCAGCACCGGGATGTCGCCGCCCAGCATGTCGTTTCGAGAGAGCTTCTTTTCGCCCTGGGTGGCGTCATTGGGAGGCTCGCCGTCACCGAGGGGTTCACCGTCGTCCCCGTAGCCGGTCGGCGAGAGGTTGAAGCCGTGATCGTCGTCGAGCGGAGCACCCTGGATCACGCCCAGGAGCGCCGCGTTGTGCTTCACGGCCAACTTCTCGAAGGCCTGGATGTCCTTCGAGTCGCGGATGTCGTTCAACCCACGGCGAAGGGGCGAAATGCCGCGGTACACCGAGGACGGGCTGGGATCCCGGACGAGCATCATCTGTCCCGCGGGCACGGTGACCGGCTCCGAGTCTTCCCCCTGGATCATGTACCCGGTGACGCGGCCCTTGGAGTCCATCGCAACGCCGTCGATGGCCCGGGTCTCATTCGCCTCGAACCCGCTGCCGATCCGCCATCCAGGGATGACCTGCACCTGGGGGAAGCCGGACTCGGCCGTCATCAAGACACCCACATCCCCGTCGAGATCGACGCTCTGGCAGATCGCCGCCTGGAGCGCCCAGAAGTCCATCTCCGGGCGGTTGTAGAAGTCGGCACGCTTGGCCCACTCGCCGAAGTAGGCCTCGTAAAGATCGTTCACGTCGTCGTCCCCAGTGTTCGCTTGGGGCCGGACCGGACCGGAGTAGAACGACAGGAGGTTGACCGCCAGGGACGGCAGGCCGCCGTTGTCGTACACCGCCCGGGCCAGCGACGAGAGCATGGTCCGCTCGATGCCGCTGACATGGGTGCGAACGCCTGCCATGACGCCGAAGGGCGTGAGGGGCGAGCGGTCGGCGCTTTGGCGCAACGCCTCGAAGTACGATCCGAACCCGCTCCCGTAGATCGTCGGGCTGGAGTTGGAGGCCGACTGCGTCCCGGCGCGGCGTCTGGACTGCGGAACCGCAACCGGGGTCGGCGCGGCGGGACTGCGCCACGCCCGAGGGAGGAGCCGGGAAAGCAGGTTCATCAGATCTGAGCCCGGTTGAAGGTCACCCGCAGACGCCGGATCTCTCGGGGGAGTCCTGGACTGTTCGGATTGGGCCGGGCGTCGATCCAACGCAACGCCCGCCCAGCGAGTTCGGTGACCTCGGCGGGGGAAAGGCCGTCAGGGATGGCGAATTGAACCGATCCACCAGCCTCAGCGGTCTGGATGATCGTGCGGCCGTTGCTGACGGAGCTCTGGAACTGCCCGACCAGAATCGCTTCGATCACCGCCTTGGCAGTGGTCGCGGACCGGGTCGCTTGCAGTTGGGCGGCCTGAATGAACGTCGTGAGGCTGATGGCCACACACGACGGGGGACGTCAAACCGGACGGCTGGCGTTGCGCGCCAGTCAAGCCGCCCCAAACTCGATCAAGGTTGCGCCTTAGTAGCTGCGAGCAACACAATGGAGAGGCTTGGAACAACTATGAACGACGACTGGGCTTACGAGGAGGTTGCACGGGAGCTTCATGCAAAGACCATGGTGCCGGGCGTCTGGGCGAGGGCATTTGCGGATGCGGGTGCGGACTCAGATAAGGCGCAGGCGATTTACATCAAGTATCGAGTAGCCCAATTGGTCGAGGTAGCTGAACTCCAAAAGCGCGACAAGCAAAGACAGCTGGTGGAAGCCGAAATGCGCCGTAGGGAGGCTGCTAGGCAACGGCTCCTGTTGGCGCTCCGAAGTTGGGGACGAACATTGCTTTTGGTTGTGATAATTGCTGCGATTTCCTTCTTCGTGCTTTTGGTCATCGCTATGAATATCTGGGTCTATCGAGACAACTAGCATTCCGCGTCGCTCCAACCAACCGCGTCACCAACCCGACCATCATCACCTGCAACTCGCAGTCCAGATAGTGGTTGTCCTCGTGGCGCTGGTGCCACCGATACCGGACGTGGCCCCGAACGTCCCGTTCCTCGACGCGATGCTCGGCCGAGAGCTGCTTCAGGTAATCCCGGCCGACGTCCCTGGGTACCGACCACCCCGGGAACGTCCCGGTCAGGTACTCGAGCAGCAGATCCTTCATTCCGTTCGAGGAAAACCGGTAGAGCGGGAGGAGCTTCCCGCGTCCCACCATAGCCGTGCCGGCGGCTGGATCCACCCGAGTCTTATCCCATAGACTGCGAAAGTTCTTGTTCGTCCTGGGATCGCGTCGAAGGAAGAAGTCCGCGGCGTCGCCCTTGGTGGGTTTCCAGCCGGTCTTCCGGCAGAACCGGTACACGTCCGACGCCTTGAAACCCGAGTCGATCAGACAGTTCGACGCCGGGACGTTCTGGTGCTGGGCGATGGCCTCCAGCTCGATCTGGGAGTTGCACCGGCCGTAGGTGACCAGCCGGGTTTGTCCGCCGGGACCGAAGGCGCGGACCACGTAGTAGTAGTGCTCGCCGCCCTTGGCCTGGCGATCCACCCCCATGAAGCGGCATAGTTCGTCGGGCCACGTCTCGCCGAATCGGTACTCGCCCCGGCGCTCGAGCAGGAACTCGAAGTCCTCGATCTCCCCCAACTCGTCCCGCCACGGCTCCCCGAGGCTCTCGTTCACGAAGGTCTTCATCGGGGAGACATCCCCGTTCTTCGCTGCGGCCCGGGCACGGAGGAACTCCTCGACCAGGGACCGCCACCGGACCCACCAGGGCAACAGCGCGTTCCACTTGAACGACACCCGATGCCGCGGAGCGTGGGGATTCATCGCAACGTACCGGCCACCCCGAGCGAGAGCCTGCCGTTCCGCCGGCGTGTCCCGGATGGCGTGCCCGCAGGCATTGCACTCGTACCGGATCGAAGCCGTCAGCCGGTCGAAGTCCCACTGGCCGGCCGGGCGAGTGGTCTCGTTGGTGTCCCACTTGAGTTGCTCCCAGACCAGCGGTTGAAGCGCGGTGCACTTCGGGCAGGTGATGTGGAACACCCGCTGGTCCCCGGCCTTGAAGGCGCGGTCCACGGCGTCGCCTTCCCGGTCGGGGGTCGAGATGATGACGGTCCGGGCATTCCAGAAGGCGCGGGTACGTTTCAAGACGGTGTCCAGGGCCCCGGGCGGGTAGTTGCGGACTTCATCCAGGAACAGCCAGCGGATGGGCTTCGACTGGAGCTTCGACGGGGACCCCGCCCCGACGACGTAGAACGGCATGCTCGTGAACTGGAACTCGCTGGATTCGGACGCCAGCAGGGATTCGGCGACCGGACCACAGGACTCGAAGGTTGGGCCAAGTCGGTCCCGGACGAACTGCTTCGCTTCGTCCTTCGCGGCCATCACCCACATGCCTGGGCCTGGATCCTCGGCAATGGCCCAGCAGGCCAGCGCCATGATGGTCTGCGTCTTCGACGACTGGGCGCTGCATTGGATCGCGATCTCCGAGACGTGATTGTTTGCGAACTCCTCCATTGGTCCGCGCACCCAGGGGGAGGAGTCCGACCGCCACGGACCGGGCATCGGCGACGTGTTGTCGACGACGACATGCTGTTCGCACCACTGCCATGGGGGTCGTCGGTCGGGGGGCCGAAGGCTCGCGGAGAAGCATTCAGCTACCGGGTTCATTCGCTGGATTCCCGACCCGGGCCCCGATCTGGTGCAACTGACGCATGATCTCGTCTTCCAGGTCCTTCAAGCGGGCTTCCGCCTCCGGGACGGAGACGCCGACCACCGAGGGGGCAACCAGGTGGATCTGCGTGACCACCTTCCGGACAGCGGCCGCCAGTTCGGCGCACCACTTCTGCACCTCGGTTCGCGACCAGTACTCCCCCCGGGACACCCCAAGGGCGTGCTCGATCTTCTCGATCTGGACCGCCACCAAACGGGCCTTGAGGCTGGAGGCATCGGCGTCCTCCTCCTCGATCGCACCGGCGTCCGCCAGGAACCGACGCCAGGCAACGACGTCGTACCGCCCATCGGGTCGGGTCCCTGGATTCCCTTCGACCTTCAGGTACCGGGAAACCGTCCGGCGGTTCACCCCGAGGATCCCCGCCAACTCGACCTGGTTCTTGGCGAAGGGCGGGTCCGTGGACTCGCCGCCGGCCAACACCGACATGACCTGCTTGACCGTCGCCGCGGGGAGCGGCTTGCCCGAGGTGGCATGCTTGAGGATGGCTCGCTTGTGGGCGCGTAGCAGGAGTTCGGCCTGTTCCTTGTCGAGGAATTCAGGCCGGAAGGTACCGGGTTCAGGCGTTGGCGTGGCGCTCTCCGCCATACGCCTACGCGGACACGTCAAAGATACAGCGTCGAGCCGGTCACCTGATTGTGCTATTGGTTAACGGCGCGAACACGGAAGAATCGGTTAGGGTGGTCCTTGGCGTAAGTTCCGGGATTGGCCTCAACCCAGTTCACGAGATCAGTGCTCGATTCAAGGACGATTCGCACTGGACCGGCAGAGTCGCTGGGGATGACGACAGTACCCGTCGGCACACTGGTCGGGTCCTTTCCGGGTTCGGAAACAGCAAGAGTGAATGCGTACCCATTGAGAGAGCTATTCTTTGCCACGATCTTCGTCAAGCCGGCATACTTGTGACCAAGCTTGATCGGTGTCTCAAAACCCCCCGCAGTCGGCCCTCCGCCACGAACGATGACCCCACCTCCGAAATGCAACTCGACCTCACCCGGAAACATGGAGTCTCCAGTTGCCCCAACCACGGTGACCACTTGATTTGTCTTAAACTCGAACGTGGTTTCAGAAATATAGGGCGGAACCTGGAGCGCGGGCTTGGCAACGTAGGTTACGACGGTCTCCTGAGCGGCGACACGAAGTGCCAACTCAACGATCAAAGAGAAGGCGGCAAGGGTAGAAAAGCGTCTCATCCCCTGCGATTCAACTTCTCGAATCGGCAGTGTCAATGCCAATTCATCCAAGGATAACCAACCTCGAAGCCATTCAAGCTCCAAGTAATAGATGGATTACAGGTACACGGTCGTGCTCCCGGTCACCGGGTTGAACCAGATCGACCCGCGGCTCAGACGCTTGGGACGATGAAGCCGGGCGTACGACATCAGCAACAGGAGGACGAACGACGTCCACCAGATCCAAGCGAATGACGGCGGTGGGAGCGGGACTGGTGACACTCAAGACGGAGACCGCGGAGCGCATCGCCAGCTTCCTGCCGGGTGCTGACGTCGAGACCATGGTGGCCGGCGATCCCTGCGTTGCCGCTGTGAGCGTCGCGGTTGACGCATTGAAGGCGCAGGTTGAATCCATGGCTGACGCGCAGGCCGAGGGTTCCAACTGGCGACCGTACTGCACCAGCGTTGACCGGATCGTGCGTCCGTTGATCGGTGAGAGTGAAATTTCCCCGGCGTAACTGCTGGGGGCTGAATCTGCGGCTGGTTACCGCAGGGGGCGTTCTGAGGAGTCCGCCCCACTCATGTAGGTGAGCCGGTGGGCGAGTGCTCACCGGCTTTTCCTTTTCCATCGCCTGCTCCATCCTCACGCCATGGACATGGACGGCAGCGCATGACACCCGGGAGGAAACAGGATGCCGTGGCGGGCCTGTTCTGCGGGTCGGGAATGGGTTGGTGACCGGATCCACCGGGGCCAAGGAATGGCCATCCTGCCGCTGACGGTTGTCACCGGTTGTCACTTAACGCGGCAAAACTGGCAACTGCCGGGGATTCGCCGTCATTGGGACTCAGGACGGGAATCCTTCAAAAAAACCTGATTTCTTGAGGTTTTCAGGGGGTTTGAATGGTGCGCCCGATTGGACTCGAACCAATGACCGTCCGCTTAGAAGGCGGATGCTCTATCCAACTGAGCTACGGGCGCCGAAGGACGGTGTCTGTCTAGGCGGAGCGACTCCGTCGGGCAATCCCATTTCCCGGGTGCATCTTGAGTTTGTTGTCACGGGTGTAGGCCCGCTGCCCTCGGCGGGCGCTGACTCATCGCCGCCTGAGGGCAGGCGGCCTACATCCATTACAAACTCAAGTTGCGTCCCCCTTCCCCGTCATCCGGCTTTCCACTGGTGGAATCCTGGCACCAATTCTACGGTGCGGGCAGTGTCTCCCCGTTTACGACCGCTGTGGTTCGCCCTGGCCGGCCTGGTGGCGGCATGGTTGTTCGCGCTCGCCGGATTCGCCGTCGTGCGCCACCTGAAACCCACCCCGGACAAGGTCCGTGCACTGCTCCAGTCCACCGACCTGTCCAAACTCTCGCCCGAGGAACGGCGTCGGGTGCTGCGGCAACTGGCGGACCTGCTGAACCGGCTCAAGCCGGACGATCGTCGGGAGGCGCGGATGGCCGCTGAATGGCGGGGATGGCTCCAGCAGATGACGGAAGCGGAGAAGGCGGAACTACTCGATCTCACCCTGCCCACCGGCATTACCCAGATGATGTCCGCCTTCGAACAGATGCCGGAGTCCCAGCGACGTCGCACCCTGGAAGATTCCCTGCGGCGCCTGCGGGAGGCCCGACAGCAGACGGACGGAGCGGGCGATCCCGGAGGGGCGGGCGGCGCGGGGGAGGATCCCTTCGCCAGTCTTCCACCCGAGGCGCGTGAACGGCTGGTTTCGAAGGGCATCAAGACCTTCATGGATGAGGGATCAGCGGATACCAAGGCGCAGCTGCAGCCGTTGGTCGAAGAACTGCAACGATCGATGGAAACGGGCGGCGGCTTCCGCCGGCGTCGGCCCACGGGTCCCCGATGAACCGCTTCGTCTCCTTCTCGGGACGGGCGAGCGACCGGAGGACCGGACGGCCTGCCCTTTCCCGGCCGGCAGCCTTCACCCTGATCGAACTGCTGGTGG
>CAMCFL010000125.1 GCA_945873715.1 Akkermansia muciniphila | reverse complement strand
GGGGACCGGGGATTGGGAAGGGGCGGCGGGCGCTGGGGTGGGGGTTGGGGCGACGACGGGCGAAGCTCGATGCATCCCGTCCGTTCGTTGATACCAGCCCGGCAATTTGCGGCCTTCTGGCGAATCGCCTCGTTGGCGATCCGTTCCAGGATCTCGGCGCGGCGACCTGCGGCCCACGGATGTTCCCGGCTCCAGGTGGCTTCGTTGCCCACGTCGACGATGGCGAGCACGTCCCCTCCGCCAAACTCCCAATAACAGGACAGGCCGCCAGCGGATTCCCGGTAAAGCAGGGTCCCGTTCCGGCCATCCTCCCGGATTTCCACGCTCCACCCGCCGGGTTCGGGCTGAATGCTCTGCACGATCTGGTTCTACCCCGGGCAGGCGCAGCCCGGTATCAGACCTCGGGAGGAGGGGCGGCTTGGTTCAGGCATCTGCCAGGTTCCGCGTCCAGCGTTTGAGCTGGGCCTTGACCTCGGCGGTGCCCGGGGCACCGGTGAGCGTGCGCCGCTTCATGGCCTTCGCCAGATCAAACACGGCAGTCACATCGGACTGGAAGGCGGGATCAATTCCCTGGAATTCGGCGAGGGAGAGTTCATTGAGCGGGCGTCCCCATTTCTCGGCGAGGGCGACCACCGAGCCGACCACGTGATGTGCCTGCCGGAACGGCATGCCCTTGAGCACGAGGTAATCGGCCAGGTCCGTCGCGAGGAGCAACGGATCCGATGCGGCCGCCTTGCAGGTCTCGGGAACCGCGCGGGTGTGGTCGAGCATGGCGGCCATCAGCCGAACGCAGGCGCGGACGGTGTCCGCGGTGTCGAACACCCGTTCCTTGTCCTCCTGCAGATCCCGGTTGTAGGTCATGGGAAGTCCCTTCAGGAGGGTCAGGAGCGACATCAGGTTGCCGACCACCCGACCGGTCTTCCCGCGGGTGAGCTCGGCGATGTCGGGATTCTTCTTCTGCGGCATCAACGAGGAACCGGTGGTGTACGCGTCGGCGATGCGGATGAACCCGAACTCCGAGCTGACCCAGAGGATGACGTCCTCGGCGAGACGACTGAGGTGGACGGACAGCAGGGCGGCGGCGGCGGCGAACTCGACGAGGAAATCGCGGTCACTGACGCCATCCATCGAATTCTGGGTTACCTGCGGACGGCCCTTGGCATCGATGAAGCCGAGCAGGACCGCCACCAGTTCGCGATTGAGGGGCAGGGTGGAGCCGGCGATGGCACCGGAGCCGAGCGGACAGACATTGACCCGTTGGCGGGCGTCGAGGAATCGGCCGAGGTCGCGTTCAAGCATCTCGACGTACGCCAGGAGATGATGGGCGAACGACACCGGTTGCGCCCGCTGAAGGTGGGTATAGCCGGGGATCAGGACTTCGGGATGCCGCGAGCCGAGGCCAACGAGCGATTTCTGGAGGAGTCGGATGTCCCCGGTGAGGGCGTCGATTTCGTCGCGAAGCCAGAGCCGGATGTCGACCGCCACCTGGTCATTGCGGGAGCGGGCGGTGTGGAGTTTCGCGCCGGCGGGGACGCGCCGGGTGAGTTCCGCCTCGATGTTCATGTGGACGTCCTCCAGTTCCATCTTCCAGGAGAACGTGCCGGCCTCGATCTCGCCGGCGATCTGTTCGAGTCCGGCCTTGATGGCCTTGAGTTCGGCGGCGCTCAGGATGCCGATCTCACGCAGCATGGTGGCATGGGCGATGGAACCGCGGATGTCCTGTCGCCAGAGGCGCCAGTCGAAGGAGATCGACTCGGAAAAGGCGGCGACATCGGCAGCAGGGCCGCTTCCGAAACGACCGGAACGGGAGACAGGAGACGTGCTCATCGTGACGGTGGGCAGTGTGCGGCGGCCGGCGGGGGAAGGGAAGAATCCAAAAATTGCATGGCTGATCGATCCCGGCGTCGGTACGGTTCCCGGCCCGGTCGGCATTTTTCGGCCGGGAATGTCTACAAAACGCATCATGGACTCATTGGCCACCCTCCTCCTCAAGCCGGGCGAAGCAGACCGCATCGTCGCCGGACATCCCTGGCTCTACGAAGGTTCGATCCTTCGGCTGATTGGCGCGCCGAAGGATGGCGACGTGGTGCAGGTAAAGGACCATCGCCAGCGCTTTCTCGGGCTGGGCTTCTTCAACGGCAAGTCCCGGATCCGGGTGCGGATGATGACCCACGAGCGCGAGGAGATTGACCGTGCCTTCTTCGTTCGCCGGATTTCGGCCGCGCTGAAGCATCGTCGCAAGCACCTCTCCGGGGCGACCTCCTTCCGGGTGGTGAATTCGGAGGCGGACCTGTTGTCGGGTTTGATCGTGGACCTGTACGAAGACGTGCTGGTGGTGCAGACGTCGTCGCTGGGAATGGACCAGCGCAAGCAACAGGTGGTTTCGGTCCTGCAGGAATTGCTTTCGCCCAAGGCCATCCTCGAGCGCAACGACATGGCCTCGCGGAAATTTGAAGGGTTGGAAGAGGCGCAGGGCGTTCTCGCCGGAGTCGCTCCCGAGGGGCTGACGGCCCGGTTGAACGGACTCAAGTTCCAGATCCCCAGTGCCGGTGGCCACAAGACCGGCATGTATCTCGATCAACAAGACAACTACGAGGCGGTCAGTCGCTGGGCCAAGGACGCAAATGTCCTCGACTGCTTCAGCTTCCTCGGTGGGTTCGCCCTGCACGCCGCGCGTGCCGGGGCGCGCTCGGTGCTGGGCGTGGATCAGTCGGCGGAGGCCATCGAGGCAGCGAAGGCCAATGCGGTTGCCAACGGTCTGGGAGAGAAGGTGCAGTTCGAAGCCGGCAATGTCTTCGACTGGCTCAAGGGAAACACCACCGTGCTCGCCAGCGAGAAGATGGTTCCCAAGTTCGACCTGATCATCCTCGATCCGCCCTCCTTCACCCGCAGTCGGGCCGCGGTCGGCGACGCGCTGCGCGGGTACAAGGAAATCCATCTGCGCTCTCTCAAGTTGCTCCGTCCCGGCGGCGTGCTCTCGACCTTCTGCTGTTCGCACCACGTGGACGCGCGTCTGTTCGAGGACGTGATCCTTTCCGCGGCCTACGATTGTCATCGGGTCCTGCGCCGCATCGCGGCCTACTCGCAATCGCCCGATCATCCGATCCTCCCCTCGATTCCCGAAACCGAGTACCTCAAGGGGTACGCGTACGAGATCGTGGTTTGAAGTAGGGGTCTTGCAGTCCGGGGGGGCCGGCAGCCTGCCGGTCCGGTGAACCAAATGACCGGAGTCCTATCCGCAGATGGCGCAGATGGCGCAGATGACAAAGCTGTTTGCGGTCGAAAGGCCCTCACCCGAAGGGTGAAGTCGTTGCCGCGTCCAGGACGCTTCCAAGCGCCTTCCCATCTGCGGATGAACAGCTGCGGTCTCTGGGTTGAGAGTGCCGGCGGGCCGACGGTCCTCAGGCGGCGATGAGAGAACCGCCCGCTGTGGGCAGCGGGCCTCCATCTCCCGTTCCGGAGCGTCGTCAGCCCTCAAGTCCCGCCAGGCCCGCGGCGTTGCCGAGGCGCAGCATGAGTTCCAGTCGCGCCTTGTGCGCGGGGAGGCGGCCGGCCAACACCGCACCGGCGGCGACCAGGGTGCGGCCGGCTCCCCGGTAGGCATAGGTGTCGCGCGTTTCGCCCTGCCAACAGCGGGTGCAGATCATCACCGGGATTCCCTGGGCCAACGCCCGTTCCACCGCCGGTACCGCGGTCAATGGAACATTGCCGCAGCCCAGGCCCTGCAGGACCAATCCGGTCGCGCCGCCCGATACGGCGAGGTCCACCATCCGGCCATCGGATCCCATCGGCAGGGTCAGGAGTTCGACGCCCTCGGCCAGCAAGGGTGCCAAGGGCGGTGCCGAGCGCACGGGCGTCGAAAGCCTCACGTGCCCTTCGCGGACGGATCCAAGGGCGTCGCCGTCCCGCGGGGCGAAGGTTGCGGGATGATCGGTGTGCCGTTTGGTGGCCTCGCGCCCCAACAGGATGTCGCCATGGAACACCACGAGGACTCCGGCTCCGGCGGCGGCCGGAGAGGCGGCGACCCGGACGGAGTCAGTGAGGTTGGCGGCACCGTCCCAGGCGGGATCGGAACTGGGGCGCATCGCCCCGGTCAGGATCACGGGCTTGGTCGGGGCCAGGAGGCGATCGAGGAGATAGGCGGTTTCCTCCAGGGTATCGGTTCCGTGGGTCACGACGATTCCGGTGATCTCGGGATCGTCGAGCAATGGTTGAAGCACCCGAGCCAGTTCGAGGACGCGGCCAGGCGTCATGTGCGGTCCCGGGAGCCGATCAAACTCCACCGGCACCAGCGTCGCCAACTGGGCGAGCGCCGGGATCCGGCGCACGAGGTCGTCCCCTGACAGTGCGGGAACCGCGCCGCCAGCGGCGGCATCGTGGCGCATGGCGACGGTCCCGCCGGTGAAGACCAGGGCGACTCGTGGAAGGACGGGGAGCATGGGCAGCACCAGCGGCCGTCATCGAGCGATCGAGAACCGATACTCGGTGGTCGATCGGAATTCTTCCCCGGGACGCAGGACCGTGCTGGGAAAGTGGGGGTGATTCGGCGAATCCGGGAAATGCTGCGTCTCCAGGCAGAAGGCCCCGTGACGTTCGAAGCGGATGCCGCCGGCGCAAACGATCCCTTCGGCGGGGGCAAAGTTGAAGGTGTACAACTGCACCGCCGGTTGGTCGGTGTGGCATTCGAGGATCCGCCCGGAAACGGGGTCCTGCGCGCGGGCAGCCAACTCGAGGCCTTCGCCGTGCCGATCGAGAACGAAGTTGTGATCGTAGCCGGGGACCGCCAGGCCGCCCTCCATGTTCCGGGCACCGATGGCGGTCGCCCGGGTGAAGTCGAGGGGCGTGCCGGCGACCTGGGTGAATTCGCCGGTGGGAATGAGGCCGGAGTCCACCTGGGTCACCCGAGAGGCATTGAGAAGGAGTTCGTGACCCAGGATCGAGCCCGTCCCGGACAGGTTGAAGAAGCTGTGATTGGTCAGGTTGAGGACGGTGGGCTTGTCGGTCCTGGCCCGGTAATCGATGCGAAAGACGTGATCGGCGGTGAAGGTGTAGCGGACCGTGACATCGAGGGTGCCGGGATAGGCTTCCTCCCCATCGACGCTGCGGTAGGAGCCTTCGAACCAAGCTTCCCGGGCGTCGGCGTGGGAAGCACCGGGAGTCCAGAGCTTCTTGTCGAAGCCCTCGCGTCCGCCATGAAGATGGTTGATTCCATGGTTGTTGGTCGCCAGTTGATGGGTCTGGCCGTCGAGAGTGAAGCGCCCCTTCGCAATCCGGTTGGCATAGCGTCCGGCGATGGCCCCGAAGAACGGATGGCCCTGGACGTAGCGCGCCAGGTGTTCAAAGCCGAGAACCACGTTGCCGGGAGTGCCGTGGCGGTCCGGGACTTCGAGCGAGACCGCGATCATTCCCAGCGTCATGAACCGAAGCCGGCCACCGGTCGGACTGGTGAGGGTGATCCGCCGGACTTCACGGCCATCAGGGAGCAGGCCGAATGCGGAGTTTTCGAGGGTCATGGGAAATCAGGCCTGGGACTCGGGATCGCGCGGGCGGGGTTGACGCTGGAAGGCATTTTCGAACCAGAGCTTCCAGACCATCCAGAGTGCCTCGCGCACGATGTCGCCCGACATCTTCGAAGTGCCCTGGAAGCGGTCGGTGAAAATGATGGGGACTTCGGCGATGCGACCCCCGTGCCGCCAGATGCGGTGGGTGAGCTCGATCTGGAAGCTGTAGCCATTGGAATGGATCGTCTCCAGCTCGATGCCGGCCAGCGCCCGACGTCGAAAGCATTTGTATCCCCCCGTGGGATCGCTCACGGGCATGCCGGTGATCACCTGCACGTAACGGGCGGCCGTCAGGCTCAGCAGGAGCCGGTTCAGCGGCCAGTTGATCACCCGGATGCCGTTGCGATATCGCGTTCCCAGCACCACGTCGGCGTTCTCGGCACGTGCCTCCTCCAGAAAGCGGGGGATGTCCGATGGATTGTGCGAGAAGTCGGCATCCATCTCGAAGATGAACTCGTAGTTCCGCGCCAGGGCCCACTGGAACCCGGCGATGTAGGCCCGCCCGAGGCCGTTCTTCTCCGAGCGGTGCAGGACGTGAAGATGCGGATTCTGCGCCGCCAATTCGTCGGCGAGAAGGCCGGTGCCGTCGGGGGAATTGTCATCGACGACGAGAACGTCCAGCACCACCGGTTGCGCCATGAGGCGCTTCATGAGCTGCGGGAGGTTGTCGCGCTCGTTGTAGGTGGGAACGATGATGAGGGTCTCGGTGGCCATGGATCAGGTTCAGGCGAGCTTCCTATGCCGGACGAGTGTCGGACAAGCCGCGAGTTGAATTCGGTTTTTCAGCGGCAGAGTTTCAAGTTTCAAGAAGGGTGAGTTTCAAGCGGCCTGCGGGGCAGTTTCCACTACCTACGGCAACCGGGGAACCGGCGACGGCTTGAATCTTGAAACTGAAATCTTCCGTCCGCCGCGTCTGTGCCGCTTCGCCGCTCCGTCGGCCCACGCTACGGTTCGGCTCTCCGTCACGGCCCGCCCCGTCGGAGCCGGTAGTACTGAGTCTGGTCCGGTGCTGGCAATTGGACCCGCCAAACCCCGGAGATCACCGTGGCGAACCCCTCCACGGGATGCCACCCGTCGGAGCCCGGCGCATCGCTGGTTTCCAGGCGGTAGCCCGAGGCGAACCTGGGCCAGCGAAACTCGAACAGGTCGCCGGGGATCACGCTCAACTCCGGGCGGATCACCGGCATCTCCGGGCGGAAAGGGGTACTCGTTCCCAGGCGAGCGACCTGGACCACATTGGTTCCGGGGAGGCGGACGGTGACTTCGTACTCGCCCTTGAAGCCGCGCACGACAGCCTTGCCCGAGCCTGACGTCTGGACGTTCGTGTGGGTGGTCCAGGTCCGATGCACAAGGTTGCTCCAGGCGATCGCACTGGGCCTAGGGCTCCAATCGTCCCTGAACAGCGCCGCGCGGGGTCGCGCCTGCTGCTTCCCCCAGAACCCCCAGGTCAGGGCCCCCGTGACCGCCGGATGACTGAAGGCCACCGTCAGGAAGTCCCGGGTATAGTCGGCCTGGACCGCCTCATCGGCCAGATCGAGGTCGAATCCGGTGATCCGGAGTGGATAGGTCCCCGTGCCGGAATGGATTCCGGAGAGCAGATCCAGGCGCTCCAGCAGCTCGCCGGGCGGTGTCAGGGAATCGGTGAAGTGCGACTGCAACCCGAGTCCATCGAGGGGTGCTCCCAGGCTTCGAAGGGAATCGGCGTATTGCCGCAGTTGGGTCGTCTCCGCCCGGCCCGGGGATTCGAGAGTCCCATGCCCGGTGAGTCGGAGTTGGGCACCCGGGTCCACCGCACGGGCCACCTGAAACCAGGAGGCGACCTCCGCCCGTCCCATCACTCCTTCCAGGGCGGCGTCATGAACGGGATCATGGACGACGTCCCAGTCGGAGATCTGGCCGCGAAAGCGGTTCAGAATGTTGGTCAGGTGGGTGTTGATCCGGTCTCGCAACCGCGGCACATCGGAAAACAGGGCCGGGACCTCCGCCGGCAGGGAATCGGATCGGTTGGTGCCCGGCTGGATCAGGCTGGACCCGCTCACGGCGATGTCGCGGCTCCGAAGCCACGAGACCGCCTGGTTGGCAGGACCTGGATTCGCCTCGTACAGCGGCCACTTCAGATCGTTCTCGAGGACGGCGGCGTTGAACCATTGGGTGACCACCCCCCGATATCGGTCGTTGTCCGCGCCGCCTGCCAGGAGTCGCGGGGCCGCCACGGCGGAGCCGAAGGCGAACTCGTGACGGATCAGCCGTAACTCAACCGGCACTCCCGCCATCGGGAAGCCTTGCGCATCCTTGAGCTCAATGGTGAAGGCGGCCTTCCGGTTCTG
>CAMCFL010000124.1 GCA_945873715.1 Akkermansia muciniphila | reverse complement strand
GATGGGAGACTCGTGGAACCCGTCCCTCCGATTCGTGGATCTCCCCCGCCGCACCGGCATCGAGATAAAGTTGGATCCGACGGATCACATCCTCCGGGGTGATCAGGTGCATGCAGTGGGGAAGATCCCCGACCACATCCACACACAACCGCCTGGGTTCATCCCGCTCGTCGCCGTCCTTCAGGGGAACCGTCCGTGCCCGCCAGCATCCGCCGGTGGCACAACAGGCCAGGGTTCCCACCGTGTGGAGGAACTGGTGTCCGGGATAGGCTTCCCAATGGGGAGATTCCCGCCCCCCCGCGATGACCACGCAAGGGCGTGACCGCAGACGTCCGGGTCGCCGCGGCACCGCGGCGGCGAGATGCATGATGCCCGTGACCGGGCAGACGACCCCTTCGGCGTGATGCACGAGGCGGACCAATTGACGGAGATGGGTCCGTCCGCGCAGATCGATCACGCCCCGCAAGGCGGGATGGTGATGGGCGGTGTCGCCCACCTGAACGAAGAGGAGCCGCCCGGCAAAATGATCGACCACCGCCTGGTACCGGGCCGTGTCCCACCACTTGATGGTGTAGTCGAACTTGCCGCCGGCAACGATGATCCAGAACGGCAGGTCCTGTCCGGTACGCCGTCGGATCTGGGACGGGAGCGAACGTTCGCGAGGGGAGAGGTGGAGATCGCCGTGCGGGGCGGAGAGCGGGCAGGAAACCCCGAGCTTCTGTTCGAGGAAGGAAGCGAAGCCGTTGAGGCAATGGATCGGACGCTGGTTGCTCTGGTGGATGAGCGGATACTCGCAGTCGATCACTTCGACTCCCCGCTGACGTTCACCGAGCGGGGTGAGATGCGGGTTGTGTTCCCAGAGCGCGGGACAAGCGGTGCGGACGTCCGTGAGGAATGCGCCCGGGTTGGCCCGGTGCAGATCGCGGACGGCTGCGGTCAGCATGACCACGTCCCCGGGCGACCAGAAATTCCGGAGGATCAACCTCCGGGCCCGAGCCTTCGACAAGGCACCTTTTCGAACGGTGCTGCCGATGGATCGGATCAAGAATCGAGGAAAGAGGGGCTGGGGCTGGACATGGGGCTGGACTGCGGTCCGGAGCCGCCGCGGATGTCCTTCTTGGCCTTCAGGTCCTTGAGCTTGGGCTTGACCGCGGGCTTTGCGGCGGGCTTTGCGGGTTGTTTTGCCATGGTGACCAATCAGCTATTAGGCCGCGGAGGAGGGCGCCAGCAAGAACTTCATAGCCCGTGACACCCACGGCTTGGGCGGGGACGGCCGCGGAGGAGCAGATCAGCGGGGATCGGACGAAGCAGGCGCGGGAACGAAGCCGGGAATGGAATCGACGTGTGGCGCGGGAGCGTCCTGGAGTGCGTGAAGCGTCAGCGGCCGCTTTCTCCCTGCAGGTCGCACTCCCGCGATCCGGGGTCAGGTTCTTCGCCGGCAGATCCGGATTTCACATGAGCACCAGGCCGCCATCTCAGGTGGCCCCCGGTTCCTCCGTCCGCCTGGTCGAGGCTGGCGCAGCTCCGTCGAGGGGTTTTCCGGCTGAAGTTGCTTTGCTGGATGGCTTACGTTGGGACCCGGCGCGAACCGATCCGGTACGTGCCATCCAACGTGATGTCATGAACAGGACCGCCAGATTTGCCAACGTCGCTTATGCACTGGCCGCCGCCGTCCTGTTCGGCGCGAGCACGCCGATGGCGAAACGATTGCTTCCGACGGTGGAGCCGATGTTGTTGGCAGGGTTGCTTTACCTGGGATCCGGTCTGGGCCTGGCCGTCGGGCGTTTGCTGAGCCATCGCCGGGTTGGCAGCCCGGGCGAGGCACGCCTGCGACGCACGGATGTCCCGTGCCTCGCCGGGGCCATCGTCTGTGGCGGAGTCGTCGGGCCGGTCCTGCTCCTGCTGGGACTGGCGCACACGACGGCGGCGACCGCGTCGCTCCTGCTCACTCTGGAAGGCGTCTTCACGGCGTTGTTGGCGTGGTTCGTGTTCAAGGAAGGCTTCGACCGCCGCATCGCGGTCGGCATGACCTTCATCGCCGCCGGAGCA
Organism: Akkermansia muciniphila; assembly: GCA_945873715.1. Lineage (GTDB taxonomy): Bacteria > Verrucomicrobiota > Verrucomicrobiia > Limisphaerales > UBA9464 > UBA6176. The sequence continues at coordinate 5,859 of CAMCFL010000124.1, read as the reverse complement.
GTCGCGCTCTCTTGGTTGGGGCGTCCGGATGCCGGTGCGCCCTGGGGTGCCCTCGCCATTGCCGGTGCGTGCCTCGCCTGGGCGGCGGACAACAACCTGACGCGGAACGTTTCCGCCGCCGACCCGGTACAGATCGCGATGCTGAAAGGACTCTGCGCGGGTGGGTTCAACACCGTGCTCGCCTTGGCGTTCGGTGCACGGCTTCCCTCGGCCGGCACCCTCGCGGTCATCGGATTGATCGGGCTTCTGGGCTATGGGGTGAGCCTGGTCCTCTTCGTGTTGGCGTTGCGCCATCTTGGCACCGCCCGCACCGGAGCCTACTTCGCGCTCGCGCCCTTCGTGGGTACCCTCATTTCGGTGGTTTTCCTCCGCGAACCGATGACGGCAGGATTTGTCGTCGCCGGACTCCTGATGGCGGTGGGTGTCTGGTTGCATCTCACCGAGCACCACGAGCACGAGCACGGACACGAAGTCCCGGAACACGAGCACCTCCACACCCACGACGAGCATCACCGACACACCCATTCTGCGGACGATCCGCCGGGCGACCCGCACTCGCACCCTCACCGCCACGGGGGGATGACCCACAGCCACTCGTACTTTCCCGATCTACACCATCGGCACGAACACGGAGACCGAGACCGGGAACGGAACTGACGTGGGGCGCGGGAGCGTCCTGGAGTGCGTGCAGCGTCAGTTGCCGCTTTCATTCCACTCCATGAACGGGGGTGCCGGCGGTCCGCCGGCACGGGTCTCCTCCGCGGTCTCTGCGCCTCTGCGGGAGAATCCGGTTTGCGGGTTTCCGTCCCTCTCCACGTTCGAACCTGCGGGCCGGGGTTGGGAGGGCGCGACCCCGCCGGGGTCGGTGAGCTCTTGGGATCGGCAATCCGGCGGTCGTTCGACCGCCGGCTACACTCCGGGACGCCTCCGGCGTCCGGGGCCGGCAGGATGCCCCTGCCCGCTTCGGGTAGGGGATGGCCGCGGAGGAGCGGAGAAGAGCTCTGTCGGCAGGGATTCCCGGTGCGGCTGGGGCAAAGGGGCGCTTTCGGTGGGCGGAAGTCCCGCGAGCAGAGCGGTAGCTGACGCTACGCGCACTCCAGGACGCTCCGCGGGGTTCGTGGATCCGGGGTGTTTCTCCGCGGTCTCTGCGCCTCTGCGGGAGAATCCGGTTTGCGGGTTTGCGTCCCTCTCCGCCATCGAACCTGCGGGCCGGAGTTGGGAGGGCGCGACCCCGCCGGGGTCGGTGAGCTCTTGGGTTCGGCACTCCGGCGGTCGGGCGACCGCCGGCTACACTCCGGGACGCCTCCGGCGTCCGGGGCCGGCGGGATGTCGTCGCCTCCGTCGAGGCAGTACCGGCGGGCCGCCGGATACCCCCGGCTTTGGCGCGTCCTTACCGCGCCTGTTCGCGGAGGGCGCGGAGGGGTTCGAAGACCGACTCGATCAGGGTGCGTCGGCCGATCCGGATCCGGGCTTCCCCGACCAGGCCGGCACGGACGGGGAGGTGCTTGCCGTCGAGTTCGAACTCCAGACGGCTCAGTGAGGCACGGGCGCGAAAGGTGGACTGTCCTTCGACGAGGACGGCCGAGGGACTGAGCCAGTCGATCTGCGAAGGGAGGGTCCCGTAACGCTGGTAGGGAAAGGCGTCGAAGAAGAGCTTGGCCTCGAGGCCTTGGGAGATGCGGTCGAGACCCTCCTGCCGCAGTTGAAGCTCCGCCAACGGTCGATCGCCGGTGCGGGCGAGTTGGCAGAGTTCCTGTCCGGGTTGCACCACGCTCCCCGGCGTGTGTTGCGCGACGGAAAGCACGACGCCCCGATGGGGCGCGCGGATGGTGAGCATCGGTCCTTCGGCGCCGACCAGGCGGAGCCGGAAGCTGGCGATGGAATTGCGGAGCTTCTCGGCCAGGGCGTGTTCGTCGGAGCGTTGGCGGGATCGTTCGCTCTCCATGCGGGCCAGGTCGGAGGCAAGGCGCTGGAGGGCCTGACCGGACACGTTGAGGTCCTTGTCGGCGTTGGCGAGTTCGAGTTCCGCCCGGAGCATTTCCACCTCGGAGACCAGCTTGGCGTCCTTCAGCTCCCGGGTGCGGCCGACCAGGTTTGAAACCGTGTTGCGATGGCGCTCGCGAAAGAGGCGTTCCTGATCCACCTGGATCCGTTCCGCCTCCTTCATGCGAAGGATCGACCGGTGGGCGTCCTCGGTGCGGGCGGTGCTTTCCCCGCCGGCCCGCAGGTCTTCGAGGGCGGCGGTGAGGTCGGTCTGCCAGACGAGGATCTCTTCCGAGCGGATCTCGAACAACGGTGCGCCGGCCTCCACCTCGGTGCCTTCCGCGGCGAGGATGCGGTGGAGGGTTCCCCGCACCGGCGATTGCATCGGGTCGGTGCCGGAGGCGGGGATGAGGCGGAACCGACAGCGGACGGTCTCGGGCAGTTGAAGGGTAACGGAAGCGATGAGTGCGCCGGTGAACACCGCGATGATCAGCCAGCCGGTGAGCCGGGCGATCGAGCGCGGCGGATCCTGCGGCAGCCATTCAGGGTCGGATGCCTCGGCGGGTTTCTGGGTGGGGGTCATGGAAGGATCCTCGGTTCACAGCGCCAACTGCTGGCTGCACAGGTGGAAGTAGAGGCCGCGAAGCTTCATCAGTTCCTCGTGGGTGCCGCTTTCGACGATCCGGCCGCGCTCGAGCACGACAATCAGATCCGCATCGCGGACCGTGCTCAGCCGGTGGGCGATGATGAAGGAGGTCCGGTCCTGAAGGAGTTGACGGAGGTTCTGTTGGATCGCGCGTTCCGACTCGGTATCGAGGGCGCTGGTGGCCTCGTCGAAGATCAGCACCGGCGGATCGTGGTAAAGCGCCCGGGCGATGGCGATGCGCTGGCGTTGTCCGCCGGACAGGGCGAGTCCGGTCTCGCCGATCCGGGTTTCATAACCCAGCGGCAGACGGGCGATGAACTCATGGGCGTTGGCCAGTTGCGCGGCACGCAGCACCCGCTCGAAGTCCGGCTCCCGATCGCCGAACGCGATGTTCCCCAAAACGGTATCGTCGAAGATGTGGTTCTCCTGAAGGACGATTCCAATGTGCCGCCGCAGGTCACGGTAATTGACGGTGCGCAGGTCCACATTGTCGTACAGGATACTACCCGAGGTCGGTTCGATCAGACCGGCGAGGAGTTTGATCAGGGTGGTCTTGCCGGAGCCGCTGCGGCCCACGATGGCCACCGTCTTGCCGGGGGCGACCCGCAGCTGGACCTGGCTGAGGATTGCCGGGGCCTCGGGGCCGCCGTAGCGGAATCCCACGTCGCGGAATTCGACCTGTCCCTCGATGGAGCGGACCGGCAGGAGCTGGCCACCGGCGGTGTCCTGCTCGGGTCGCGCCTCGAAGATGTCGTCCAGGCGGCTGAGGAGGACCGTCACCATCTGGAAGTGATCCCAGGACCCGAGCGCACGCACCAGAGCGGCCGAGGCCATTGCCAGAAGCGTGTTGAAGGCAACGAACCGACCGACGCTGAGGGTGCCGTCGAGGACGAGCGTCGCGCCGAACCAGAGGAACAGTCCGCTCGAGATCAGGCCGATGGTCTGGATCGCGCTCTGGTAGGACATGACGATGAAGTTGCCCCGGAGCAGACCGCGCGAGGCGCGGAGGAACTGGTTCAGCAATGCCTCGCGAAAGGCGGGTTCGGCGGCGGAGGCTTTCACCGCCTCGATCCCCTTGATCGCGTCGATCTGAAACGAACTGTATCGGGCGAGCCCTTCCTCGACTTCGGCGAACAGGGGACGGAGCACCCGACGCGAGAACCACATGAGGCCGAAGTACAGGGGCAGGATCGCGGCGAAGACCAGGCTGAGCGAGACGCTGTACATCGCCATCAACGCCACGCACCCGGTGAATTGCAGCACGGCCAGCAGGCTGCCGATGCCGTGCTGGACCACGAACTGACGGATCTCCCGCGCTCCCTCCAGTCGCCGCTGGATGTCGCCGGTGCGACGGCTGTGGAAGTAGGACATCGGCAGGTCGAGGAGCCGTCGGGTCAGGAAATCGAGGATCGCCGTGTCCACCCGCACGGTGGCGAAGCTCAGCAGGTATTGCTGGAGCAGGTTGGACGCGACCAATCCCACCAGGGCTGCCCCCATCCCGAGGAACACCTGTCGGAGCAGGTCGGGTTCCCGATCCACGATGACCTGATCGACGACCACCTGGGTGGCGATCGGGAGGAGGAGTTGGAGGAGGCTGGCGACGACGGCCAGGAGGAAGGCCTGGAAGAACAGGCCTTGGTGACGCGCGAAGAACGGCAGCACCCAGGCGGCGGAGGTCTGGGCTTCCGGGGCCTGCTCGAAGGCTTCGGTGTAGTCGAAGAGCGCCGCGTACCCGGACCACTTGGCCTCGAACCCGGCGCGGGGAACCTTCCGGTGACCGGAGGCCGGGTCGGCCATCCATACATGGGACTCGGAAACCCGATAGACCACCACCCAGTGGCGTCCCTCCCAGTGGGCGATGGCGGGGAGCGGCATCCGCGGCAGGTTGCGCAACGAGGCCTTCACCGCCCGCGCCGCCAACCCCAGGTTGCTGGCCGCGGAACAGATCCCGGCCAGACTCGTGCCATCGGACGACACATGGCAGAGCTCCCGGATCCGCGAGAGATTCACGCGACGCCCGAAGTGCCGGCACACCATCGCCAGACAGGCCGCCCCACAGTCCATCTCGTCGATCTGCTGGATGAAGGGGATCTTTCGGTGCCCTGGCTTCCGGCTGCGGAAGAATCCCTGCTCATCCGCGAAGGGATCGTCGGTCTCGGCGTCCGGTGCGGCCTCCGGAAGAGGTTTGGCCTCCGTCGCGGCGGGAAGCAGCTCCTGGGAGAAATCCAGCGGCATGCGGGTGCTGGTCTGCGCCTGGTAAAGCGCGCGCCGTTCCTCCAGGAGCGACTTGAACTCGGGGAACTGGTTCTGGAGTTCCTCGACTTCATGGGGCTCCAGGGCCAGCAGCCGGCAGTCGGTCACTGCGTCCACGGTCGCCGACCGGGGTTCACCCGTGAGGGCGGACAGTTCGCCGAAATACTCGCCTTCACGCAGGAACGCCCGGTCAACGGCGTCCGACGAGGTTCCGGTAGAGATCCGCACCCGGCCCTCCCGGACGATGTACATGGGTCCTGCGAGATCTCCTTGCTGGATGATCCGCTGACCCTTCCTGAAATCCACCGGGTCCAGCCGGGTCATCAGGCCGCGCAGGGCCTCGGCTGGGAGCCGGCCGAAATGGCTGAAGGTGTAGAGGAACCCTTGGAGCGTGCGCCACCGCGAGAGCAGCTCGAGCGAATGCAGCAGTTCCGGGTAATCCGCCACCAATCGCAGGAAGCGGTCCCGGCGCAGGCGGAGGGCATCGACCGCCGTGCTGCAGCGGATCGACGAGGTGCGCAGCCCTTGATCGACGAGGGCGCCTTCGCCGAATTCCTCGCCCGGTTGCAGCCGGAACAGGGGGAGTTCCTCGCCATTGGGCTTGAGTTTCAGAACCCGGACCCGGCCGGCAACCAGGACGTAGAAGGCGTCTGCTTCCTCGCCCTCCCGGATGATGAATTCGCCGAAGTCGTAGTGGACCTCCTCGAATTCGTCGCGCAGGCGGTCGAAGTGTTCCGGAGGCACGAAGCGGGCCAGCGAAGTCGCCCTCAGGATCTGTTCCGCACGGGGTGTCATGGCGCCATCCCTCCAGCGAGCCGCCATTTGATCTCCAGGATTTCCAGCTGGCTGAAGTGCCGTTGCAACAGCGTCTGCTCGATCTCGGCAACAATCGCCGGCTCGGCCAGCGTCGGCTCGCGACGACGGATGAGCCGGACGACGGAGTTGGTTTCGGTGCCCAACATCGGTGCCAGGAGGCG
>CAMCFL010000123.1 GCA_945873715.1 Akkermansia muciniphila | reverse complement strand
ATCAACTTGGTGAACACGCCCCCCAACGTCTCGATTCCCAGCGAGAGCGGGGTCACGTCCAGAAGCAGCACGTCCTTGACCTCGCCGCGCAGCACACCGCCCTGGATGGCAGCCCCGATGGCGACCACTTCATCCGGGTTGACTCCCTGGTGGGGAGCTTTGCTCACCATGGCACGGGCGGTCTCGACCACCCGCGGCATCCGGGTCATTCCACCGACCAGCACGAGCTCATCGATCTTGTCGGCCGCGATCCCGGCATCCTTCAGACATGCCTTCGTCGGGGTAATCGTCCGCTCGAAAAGCTTGTCACACAACTGCTCCATCTTCGCCCGGGTGAGCTTGGTCTGGATGTGCTTGGGACCGGATGCATCGGCCGTGATGAACGGCAGGTTGATGTCGTACTGCTGCGAGGAGCTGAGCGCGATCTTGGCCTTCTCGGCTTCCTCCTTGATCCGCTGGAGCGCATCCGGCTGCTTGCGAAGCTCCACCCCGGTCTCCCGACGGAACTCGTCGAGCATCCAGTCCATGAGGGTGTTGTCCCAGTCATCACCACCGAGGTGGGTGTCGCCATTGGTCGCCTTCACCTCGAAGACGCCGTCCCCGATCTCCAGGACCGAGATGTCAAACGTGCCACCACCGAGATCGTACACGGCGATCTTCTCGTCCTTCTTCTTGTCGAGGCCGTAGGCAAGTGAAGCTGCCGTGGGTTCGTTGATGATGCGAAGGACCTCGAGGCCCGCGATACGACCGGCATCCTTGGTCGCCTGCCGTTGGGAATCGTTGAAGTAGGCGGGAACAGTGATCACGGCCTGCGTGATGGTCTCGCCCAGACGCACTTCAGCGTCTGCCTTCAGCTTGGCCAGAATCATGGCGGAAACCTCCGGCGGACTGAACTGTTGGGGTTTGCCTTCGACCTCCACTTCGACCCAGGCGTCTCCATTGGGGGCTTTCACCACCTTGTACGGCACCCGCTTGATCTCTTCCTGGACCTCCTCAAACTTGCGGCCCATGAAGCGTTTGATGGAGTACACGGTGTTGCGCGGGTTGGTCACGGCCTGACGCTTCGCCGCTTCGCCGACCACACGTTCACCCGTCTTCGTGAAAGCCACGATGGAAGGGGTCGTGCGCTTGCCCTCGGAATTCTCCAGCACCAGCGGTTCGCCGCCTTCCATGGCCGCCATGCAGGAGTTCGTCGTCCCCAAATCAATTCCCAGTACCTTTGCCATAAAACCAATCCAATTCTCCTCCCCGTCACGCAAGGTGGGTGCCGTCAAAGGTGACTCACCTGAAATAGTTTCCAAATTACTGATAATCAGCAGTTTGGTTTTTGCTTTGAAAGCGCCACCCACTTTCCAACCCAATCCAGCGTGCCATCGGGTGCGCCATTCCACGTCAAAGTGGCACACCTGTCACCCTCACCCGGGCAGGTGTGTCACAAGCCTTTCCGCCCTCCGATTCCCAACTGGAGACTGGGATCCATCGCCGAACCTCTCTAGACTTCCCGGGTCACTTTCAACACTTCTCGATGGAACCAAACATGAGTGCTCGCATTGGTGTGGTCGGACTGGGCCGGATGGGCGCAAACATGGCCCGACGACTCAAGGATTGCGGATATGTCGTCGCCACCGTCCATGACCTCCGCCCGGAAGTCGCCGCGGCGTTGGCCGCGGAACTGGGGTCCACCGCGGCTGGCACCCTGGCCGAGGTGACAGCGGCGGCCGACGTGATCCTGACCGTGGTCACCGACGATCCGGCCATGGACCGGATCTTCGCGAGGAAGGGCGACAGCCTTCTGAAGGGCTCCACGGGTCGGGTTTTCGTCAACTGCGCGACGGTGAGCCCGGCAATTCACGCGGAAGTGGGCAAGCGGGTCACCCAGGCCGGCGGTGCGGCGTTGGAGGCATGCATGGCATCGAGCATCACCCAGGCTCGCAACGGCACCCTGTACCTGATGGTGGGCGGACCGGAACCCGTCTTCGCCCAGGTGCGCGAACTTCTATCCCGACTGTCCGATGACGGAAAGCTCCTGCGTTACGTGGGGACCACGGGCAAGGCGGCGCAGTTGAAGGCCTTGGTCAACATGGTGATGAACATCAACACGGCCGGCCTCGCCGAGGGATTGGCCCTCGCGGATGCGCTCGGCCTGGATCTCGCCATGGTGCGGGAAGTCTTTTCCCAGACGGGCGCCAACTCCCGGGTGCTGGCCACCGATGGCGAGGACATGCAGAACCGGGATCACTCGTGCTTCTTCAGCGCGTCCCACGCCGCCAAGGATTCAGGCATTGCACTCGAACTCGGTCGCAAAGCCCGGTTGGACCTGCCGCTCGCGACCACGACCTTCGCCCAATACTCCCGGATGACCCGGTTGGGCCTGGGCGAACTCGACAAGTCCGGCATTGCGGAACTGACCTTCAAGGGCCGTGGCCCGAAAAAGCCCCGGACGAAGAAGACGCCCAAGGTCAAGGCCAAGGCTCCGGCCCGCAAGACCACGAAGCGCTAGGGTCTGCCTGGAAGGTTTCGCGACGGTGTGCCTCGCTGATCGCCACACCCCCACGCTGACTTCGATGGCGAGGATCGACGCCACCCACGGCCCACGGTTGCCCGGGGCCGCGGGAGGAACCCCGCGTATGAACGCGACCCCATTGCCTGCGACCCCATGGCTGGGTGCTACCAGCGGATCCCGTCTGCCAGTTGCTCTGCGGTCCACGGCTCTCCAGTTGCTTCCAACCGGTCCGCCGCTTCCCCATGCCGGAAGACCGCACCCCGCAGCGTGCGCATCGGATCGGCGGACAACCCGGGTTGAGCCAGGCTCCCCCCCAGGAATCCCGCCAGCACATCGCCGGATCCACCCTGGGCCAGACCCACGTTCCCGGTCGGATTCCACCAAGGCCATTCACCCGATCGTCCCACCAGCGTCCCCGGTCCCTTGAGGATCACCCATGCGCCTCCGAAGGCCGCCGACAACTGCGCGAGCGAACCCGTCCGATCGGCCTGCACCCGCGCCGCATCGGAGCCCAGGAGTCGCGCCGCTTCGCCGGCATGAGGGGTGATCACCCGGAGGGACGGGCCCCCATCCACACCCCGAGGCAACCAGTCCAACGCCGAGGCATCCGCCACCACCGGAAGCTTCCAGGATCGCCAACCGGACACGATGAACTCGCGGAAGTCCGTTGGGAGCCGGGGATCGGCCAACCCGGGTCCCACGACCACGGCCGTGGTCCGTGGAGGCAAACTCCATCCTCTTTCCCACGGTCGAACCATGGCCGCCGCCAGTTGCGAGGCCACCGGGACGAAGACCTCCGGCGCCGTCACCACCGTCACGAGACCCGGACGGGCCCGGAGGGCGGCCCGGGCCGCGAGCACGGCAGCGCCGTGATAACCCAGGCTTCCAGCGAGGAGGCACACGTGCCCGAAGTCGCCCTTGTGGGAGTGCTGAGCCCTCGTGGGAGGCCAGGAGTCAAACTCGCCCGGGTGCCCCATCCGTACCGTTGGAGAAGCGACCGGAAACGGACGCGGGTCTGAGGGTGAAGGTTTCAAGTCTTGAGACCGGAAGAAACAGCCGAAGTCCAAGCCGGGTGATCCATCCGATCACGCCACGTTCAATTCCCTGCGGATGCTGAATTTCTCGACCCGTTTGCGGAGCGTGGCTCGGGTGATGCCGAGAAGCTTGGCGGCCTGGACCTGGTTGCCGCTGGTTTCCTTGAGGGCCTGGATGATCAGTTCACGTTCCACGGCGGGAAGGACCCGCAGCTTGGAGTCGGCGCGAGCGAAGCGGAACAACCATTGGGCCACCTCAGGGATGCTGGTCGGTTCGGATCGATGGGCACCCGTCGACTCCACGGGCGCTGCCACCACGGCCGCATCGGGAGCAGGTGAAGCCACCGGGGTGGAAACCGCCTTCTGGACCGCAACCGTCACTTCGGAGGGGAGATCCGAGATCAGCAGGGAAGGTCCCTTGGCGACCACGGTGGCGCGGCGGATGACATTCTCGAGTTCGCGGACATTGCCGGGCCAGTGATAGGCCTCCAGGGCAGCAATGGCCGAAGTGTTGATGGCCTTCGGTATGCCAGCCCCGGCGAGCTTGCGCAGGAAGTAATCGACCAGCAGCCGGATGTCGTCCCGCCGCTCGCGGAGCGGTGGCATCTGGATGCGGACCACATTGAGTCGATAAAAGAGGTCTTCGCGGAACTGGCGGTTGGCGACCGCATCTTCCAGCGGCTTGTTGGTGGCAGCGATGATGCGGACGTCGACCCGGATGGGGGCATTGCCGCCGACGCGCTCGAAGGATCCGCTCTGGAGCACCCGGAGGATCTTGGTCTGGGTGGTGGACGACATGTCGCCGATCTCGTCGAGGAAGAGGGTCCCACCATGACACTGTTCGAACTTGCCGATGCGCTGCTGACTGGCTCCGGTGAAGGCACCCTTCTCGTGACCGAACAGTTCGCTCTCCAGGAGGTTCTCCGGGATGGCGGCACAGTTGATGGCGAGGAAGGCCTGCTGGTGCCGCCGACTGTTGTGGTAGATGGCGCGGGCCACCAGTTCCTTGCCCGTGCCACTTTCACCCGTGATCAGCACCGTGGCATCGGTGCCGGCCACCTGACCGATGAGCTTGAACACCGACTGCATCGGATGGGACCGACCGATGACGCCGAGGTCGTAGTCCTGCTGCTCGAGTTGGGGGGCGACGGCCACCGTCTGGCGCATGTCGCGGGAAGCCTTGAGGGCATCGCCGACCAATTGTTTGAGGCGGGGGACGTCGAAGGGCTTCAACAGGTAGTCGAACGCCCCGAGCTTCATCGCTTCAATCGCCGTCTGGGTCGTGCCGTAGGCGGTCATGAGGATGACCGGTAATTTGGGATCGGCCTGGCGGATCCGCCGAAGCGTCTCCAGCCCGTTGATGCCCGCCATGCGGATGTCGGTGATCACCAGGTCCGGCCGGACCTGAGGGATCAGTTTCAATCCCTCCTCGCCGCTCGACGCCGTGTGAAGCTCAAGGTCCGGCGAATCGAAAATCCGGCGGAACGAGTACTGCACGTCCACCTCGTCATCGATCAGAAGCAATTTATCCATGGGAAGAAGGCAGGCAGCCCCAAGCCACCGCCACGGCCAGTTAAGTCGAGCCTGTCCGGGCCGCAAGCAAGGTTTCGCGGAAACACCATTGAGCCGGTCTTGTTCCCCCGGGCACCCTCCCCCGGTGGCCGCCTCCACCGACCCTCCATGGATCCCTCCCCATCGCCCCTGACAACGACGACCGATGCCTGGCCACGGACACTCCAGGTGCTGGAGGAAGGCCGTGCGATGGGATGGCACCGGGGCGCGCAGATGGCCCTCTCGACTCCTCAGGGCGCGGTGGACCTCTGCCTCGGCGAGGCGCAGCCCGGCCAACCCATGCGCCCGGATTCGCTCCCCCTGTGGCTCTCGGCAGGCAAACCGATCACGGCGGTCGCCCTGGCCCGTCTGGTGGATGCCGGATCGCTCCACTGGGACGACCGGGTGACGACCTGGATTCCGGAGTTCGGCTCCGGCGGAAAGGCTCCGATCACCCTGCGCCACCTGCTCACCCACACCGGGGGATTCCGTGGGGCGGACCCAGACGGAATCGGACGGAGCTGGGAGGAATCGGTGACCGCCGCCTGTGCGGCACCGCTGGAATCCGGATGGGTGATCGGCGAGACCGCCGGGTACCACGCCAATGCCTCCTGGTTCATTCTGGGAGAAGTCCTGCAACGGGCAACGGGCCGCCCCTTCACGGATGTCATCCGTTCAGAGGTGTTTGATCCGCTCGGACTGGAGGACGGATGGTTCGGTGTCGATGCGACGACTCAGGTCAGCCTCGCGGATCGATGGGTCCAGGTGGATCGGACTGGCCGCGAGGATTTCGGGCCGGATCCGATCCTCAATGAGTGCGAGGGCATCCGCCGATGCCGACCGGGCTCGGGTCTGCGGGCACCCGCACGGCTTCTGCGCGGTTTCTATCGCGCGCTGCTCGACCCTCCCCACGGATGGCTCTCACCGGGAGTCCTGGCGGAGCTGACTTCCCCGCAGCGCACCGGCTGCTTCGACCGGACCTTCCTGGCGGTGATCGACTTCGGGCTTGGATTCATCCTGAACTCCGATCGGCCGGGGGCACGGCCGGTTCCGTATGGGTACGGGCCCCATGCCGGACCCCGCACTTTCGGGCACAGCGGCAGCCAGAGTGCCTGTGCCTTTGCGGATCCGGATCACGGTCTGGCGGTCGCCTGGGTGTGCAATGGACTGCCGGGTGAACTTTTCCACCAACGACGCCAGCGCGCCCTCAACGCGGCGATCTACGAAGACCTGGGCCTGGGCGGGTGAGGTGAAAAACAAAAAGCCCCGTCCTTGCGGACGGGGCTCGTGAGGAAGCGCTACGGACTACAGCCCGAGGCGGAGGTACAGGTCACCCGTCGCCGTGGGAACGGAGGCGGAAGTGCCGGTCACGCCCGGGACGTTGGTCCACGGTCCGGTCAACGCCGGGGCGGACTGAAGCTTCAGGCTGCCGCCACCCGCCCAGGAGACGGTGATGGTGCCGGCACCGCGGACGACGCTCAGCTCGGGAGAGACAATGACCACAGGAGCCGCGACGACGAGCGGAATGCCCGCGGCCGAAGGTCCACCGAGCGATTCGATCTCGGCGTTGGAGAGACGGCCGGCGCGGATCTGGATGGCGCTGGCCCACATCTCGCGGCGCTCATCCTGGTCGCCATCGGCGAAGAGGAGGGCCGTGGGTTGGAGGGCGCGACGGGGATTGTCGAGACCCTGGTTGGCGGTCCAGTTGTCCTGGAAGATGCCATCGACGTACTTGACGACCACCGGAGGGGTGGCGGCCATGTCGTAGGCGGCGACCACGCGGTGCCATTCACCGGCGGTGAAGGCGCCCGTGCCGTTGTAGCCGCCGCCACCCTGGCCGAAGTTGCTGCCCTGCCAGAACAGGTCGCCGTCGTCGGTGTTGTTGAGCGAGCTGGCCTGGAGCAGCGAGGCCGCTCCCGGACCGGAAGGAGCCACCAGCAGGTCCATGATCAGGGTGTACTGGTTGACCCGGGTGCCGCCGCCGTTGGGCGCGATCCGGTGATTCATCACGTAACCGATCTGACGGGAAAGCGTGCCCGGGATGCGGAGCACCTTGACGTCCTGTCCACCAATCTGGGGCAGGGCGAAGTCAGCGGACGTCCCGAAGGCCGTCTTGTCATCCGTCGAGCCCGCCGGGCCATCGAACGTGGAATCGAGGTACTGGAGATTGGCTCCCACCGTGGCGCCGAGGTCACCGAACTCGAAGTCCCACTGGCCGGTCACCGTGCTCGCGGGAATGTAAACCGGGATGCCCGTGGCGGAAGGCGCGCCGAGATAGACGATCTCAGCGTCGGTCAGGCGACCCGAACGGATCTGGATGCCGGCCACGTACATGACGCGACGTTCGTCCTGATCGCCGTCGGCGAACAGCAGGGCCGTCGGTTGCAGCGCGCGACGGGGATTGTCGAGACCCTGGTTGGCGGTCCAGTCATCCTGCTTGATGCCGTCGACGTACTTGACGACCACCGGGGGCGTGGCGGCCATGTCGTAGGCAGCCACCACGCGGTGCCACGCACCGGCCGTGAAGGTGCCGCGGCCGTTGTAACCGCCACCGCCCTGGCCGAAGTTGCTGCCCTGCCAGAACAGGTCGCCGTCGTCGCTGTTGCTGAGCGAGCTGGCCTGGAGGAGGGAAGCCGCGCCCGGACCGGAAGTAGCGATGTAGAGGTCGAACACGAGGGTGTACTGGTTCACGCGCGTGCCGCCGCCGTTGGGGGCGATGCCGTGATCCATGATGTATCCAATGTTACGGTCGAGTTCGCCCGGAACCACCATGACCTTCACGTCCTGGCCCGCGAGCGTTTCGATGCCGAAGGAGCTGGCGACGCCGAACTG
>CAMCFL010000122.1 GCA_945873715.1 Akkermansia muciniphila | reverse complement strand
CCCCCTCTCCGTGGGAGGTTTTCCGGATCTGGGATTGTCTCGCGGCGGGATCCGCGTTAGTGGGCCCGGATGGAACGCGAGAATCCCACCGATTTCCGGGTGACCGGCACGACGCTCTGGCTGTTGCCCGTGACGACCCGAGTGCCGTTGAAGTTCGGGACCGAAGCCCTGACCTCGGTGACCTGCGCCCGCGTCCGGATCCGGGTGGTGGGACGGGATGGTCGGGTGGCGGACGGCTGGGGCGAGACGCCGCTGAGTGTGCAGTGGGTATGGCCGTCCACGTCGGCCTACGGACCACGACACGCGGCGCTGTGCCTGTTCAGCGAAATGCTGGCGCATGCCTGGGCCCAGTTCGCGGATTGGGGACATCCGATGGAGCTCGGGCACGACTTCTCGACGCTCTTCCTGCCGCGGTTGTGGGAGGACTTCAACGCCAGTCGTCTGGCCGGAGGAGAAGGGCAGGGCGCTGCAACCCTGCGGATGCCCTGGCTCGCGGCGTTGGTGGCCTGTTCCGCCTTCGACCTGGCCCTGCACGACGCCTACGGACGCCTTCATTCGGTTCCCACCTACGACACCTATCGCTCGGGTTGGATGTGTCGGGACCTGGCGGATTTCCTTTCGCCGGCCGCCGGGAGCGGTGTGGATTTCCGCGGGCGCGAGATCCGCGGGTTCCTGCGTCCGCAGCGGGTGGAATTGCTTCGGGCGTGGCATCTGGTGGGCGGGCTGGATCCGGTGACGGCCGAGGACCTGACCGGGAACGAGCCGGAGGATGGACATCCGGTGCTGCTGTCGGACTGGATCCGGCGCGACGGTTTGAAGTGTCTCAAGGTCAAGTTGCGCGGCACGGATGCAGCCTGGGATTACCGACGATTGCTGGCGGTGGGCCGGGTGGCGGAGGCGGAGGGAGTGGAGTGGTTGACCGCCGACTTCAACTGCACCGTTTCCGAGTCGGCTTATGTCACGGAGATCCTGGATCGGTTGCGGGACGATCATCCGCGATTGTACGGGAGCCTGCTCTACGTCGAGCAACCGTTTCCCTATGAACTGGAGGAACACCCGATCGATGTTCATGCCGTGTCGGCCCGGAAGCCGTTGTTCCTCGACGAGAGTGCGCACGACTGGACTCAGGTACGGCGGGGACGCGAGTTGGGATGGAACGGCGTGGCCCTGAAGACCTGCAAGACCCAGACCGGCGCGTTGCTTTCGGCCTGCTGGGCGCAGGCGCATGGGATGACCCTGATGGTCCAGGACCTGACCAATCCGATGCTGGCCCAGGTGACGCATGCGCTCCTGGCGGCCCATGTGCCGACGATCATGGGTGTCGAGACGAATGCCATGCAGTTCTATCCCGAGGCCAGCGCGCCGGAGGAACGGGTGCACCCGGGTCTGTACCGGCGGCGTGAAGGGTGCGTCCGACTGGAGAGCGTGCGCGGGACCGGGTTTGGGCATCGGATGGCGGAGGTGGCCCGGGAACTACCGCCGCCGGTCGCGGCGTTTGGGGAGGGAGTTTGAAGGTTGAAGCTTCAAGGAAGGAAGAAGGGAAGCGGGGTGCATCTTGGGTTGGTCAGGGGTGTAGGCTGCCTGCCCTCAGGCGGCGATGTGAAAGCGCCCGCTGAGGGCAGCGGGCCTGCAACGGTGCCAACAGACTCAAGATGCACCGGGGGAAGCGACCGCTGGGGCAGCGGGCGTACCGCCGTGACCGCCAACGGCCAGTCGCTTGAATCCTGAAACTGAACTCTTTCCCGCGCCTCGGCGGTTGCCGCAGGGTGTTGGCATGAGATCGATGACCGGCCAAGGCCGGGGAGAATGCACGCGGGACGGCGTGCGCGTGGTGGTGGAGTTGCGCGCGGTGAACCGGCGTCAGGCGGAAATCATGGTCCAACTGCCCGAGGCACTGGGTGCATTGGAGTCGCGGGTCCGGGACGTGGTGGGAGCGACCGTTTCGCGGGGGCGCTGCGAGGTGCGGGTGCAATGGGAGTTGCCCGGCGGCGGTGCGCCGGCCCGATTGAACCTGCCGGTGGCGATGGCCTACGCGGCAGAACTGACCCGACTCTCGCAGGCCCTGGGCCGGGAGGAAGTGCCTTCCCTGTCCGTCCTGATCCGTTGCCCGGGCGTGCTGGAGTCGGGAGGCCAGGGCAGTACCGGGGAGGAACATTGGCCGGTGCTGGAAGAGGCGTTGAAGTCGGGGTTGGCCGCCATGGACGCGATGCGCCGGCGCGAGGGGGAGGCCCTCGCCACCGATCTTGCCCAGCGGATCCAGGCCTTGCGGGAGTCTGCCGCCCGGGTGCGCGAGCGTGCGCCCGCGGTCATGACCCGGTACCGGGATCAACTGGTGCAACGCCTCCGCAGTGCCGGACTGGAGGGGGTGGTGACGGACGATGAGCGTGTGTTGAAGGAGTTGGTCATCTACGCGGATCGTTCCGATATCTCCGAGGAACTGGCCCGCCTGGAGAGCCATTTTGTCCAGTTCGAGGATTGCCGGCGTTCCAAGGAGGCCGTGGGTCGCACCCTTGATTTCCTGGCACAGGAAATGAATCGCGAGATCAACACCGTGGGCTCCAAGGCGAATGACGCGGCCATCTCCGTGGAGATCGTGCGGTTGAAAACCGAACTGGAGCGGTTCCGCGAGCAGGCCCAGAATGTGGAGTGAAACGATGCACCTGCATGCCATGAAAAAGTGTGGTGTCCTCCTGCTCATCTCGGCTCCGTCGGGCGGAGGCAAGACCACCGTCTGCACCTCGATGCTGGCCCGGAATCCGCCGCTCCGCCGGGTCATCACCTGCACGACGCGCCCGCCGCGTCCCGGCGAGGTGGATGGCGTCGATTACCATTTCTTCGCCCTGCCGGAGTTCGAACGTCGGATCGAGGCGGGCGAGTTTCTGGAGCATGCCCGGGTTTACGGGAACTGCTACGGCACCTTGCGATCGAGCGTGCTCGAGGTCCTGCGCGCCGGTTCGGATGTGCTGCTGAACATCGACGTCCAGGGGGCGGCATCCATCCGGGCCGCGGCCCGGGCTGAGCCCGAGTTGGGCGGGTCCCTCGTGACGGTGTTCCTCACGCCGGCGACCTTGACGGAACTCGAGGGGCGCCTGCGCGGGCGCGGATCCGAGGCCGCGGACGTGGTGGAACGCCGGTTGGCAGCCGCACCGGGCGAGGTGGCGGAGGCGGAGCATTTTGATTACCTCGTGATCAGCGGGACCCGCGAGGACGATCTGAATCGCGTTCAATCCATCTACGTGGCGGAAAAGGCGCGGAGACATCGGGTGGCCTTCTGCTTTGGAGGGATCGCGTGAACCCGCCTCTCTTCGGTTCTCGGGGCAATGTCGTCCTGGGCGTGACCGGAAGCATTGCCGCCCACCGGGCGATCGAGGTGGCCAGCCAGTTGGTCAAGGCGGGTTGTATCGTGCGGGTGGTGATGACTTCCGACGCCCAGCGGTTCGTGACGGCCCTGCCGTTCAAGACCCTTTCCCGGGGCCCGGTCGTCACCGACCTGTACGACGAGGAAGAGGGCTGGAAGCCCTCGCATATCCGGGTGGCCGACGAGGCCGACCTGATGCTGGTGGCTCCGGCGACGGCGAACACGCTGGCGAAGCTGGCGCATGGGTTGGCGGACGACGCACTCGGTTGCGTGGCGCTGGCGCTCAACCCAGGGGTCCCCCTGCTGGTGGCACCGGCCATGAACGGCAAGATGTGGATGCATCCCGCCACCCAGCACAACGTCGGGATCCTGAAGGCGCGCGGTGTCGAGGTCCTCGGACCGGATTCCGGGATGCTTTCCTGTGGGTACGAGGGGTTGGGGCGGATGTTGCCGGTCGAGGCGGTGGTCGCGCGGGTGTTGGAGATTCTGGCCGCCACCCGGCACGGGAACGGCTAGGAATGCGTCCAATGTTTCCCGGATACCATGCCCGACGTCGTTGGAGGTGCGCCAGCATGGTAGGCCCGCTGCCCTCAGCGGGCAGTGCCGCATCGCCGCCTGAGGGCAGGCGGCCTACATCCAAAGGGTACCTGTGAAGCCAGGGATGCTGACGCGGGTGGGGGACTGGCTGAAGACCTGGCGCGACCTGCTGGATGCGCCGCCCCCGGAGGATTCGGTCTTCCTGCAGCGGGTGGCGTTCGTCGAGCGGGGCGTGGCGTTGCCGGCGAAGATGGTGCTGATGGTGGTGATGCTGTACCTGCTCTTCGTCTCGAATTGGTTCCGCAACCTGACCCCATTGCAGGAGGATGCCTGGAACCTGCTGCGCACCTTTTTCCTGATCTATTTCTGCTCCAACGTAGGGGCGTCCATCGTGGTCTGGGGCATGGAAGAGTTGTCCGCCCGCCTGGTGGAGCGGGTGGTTTACAGCGTCGCGTTGCTCGACTCGATCTTCCTCGCCGCATTGACGCTGGTGACGGGCGGATTCGGAAGCATCCTCTACTGGTTGTTCCCGGGACTGATCCTGCGCAATGCGGCGGTCATCCCGAGGGCGGACGTGCAGATCATGGTGAACGTCTCGGTGGCCGGCTTCTACGCCCTCGCCGGGATCCTGTATCCCATCCTGGAAGGGGCTGAGAAGGAACTGATCGAATCGACCGGGCGCGGTGCGGTGCTGTCTTCGGGCGAAGACGTGGCCCGGGAACCGATGGAGTCGCTGGTCCTGCGCCTGTTGTTGCTCCTGTTGCTGGCGGCGTGCTGTTACGCCCTGCAGGTCCTGCTCGACCGACGCCGGCGGGAGGAAGCCGAGGCGCAGGAATACGCGGTGAAACATCACCAGTTGCAGGCGGCTGGACGGTTGGCGGCCGAGATCGCCCACCAGTTGAAGAATCCGCTGGGGATCATCAACAACGCGGCCTACACGCTCCAGAAGACCGTCAAGGAGGGGAAGACCATCACCCAGCAGATCTCGATCATCCGGGAAGAGGTCAGCCGCTCCGATCGGATCCTCACCGAGTTGATGGGGTACGCGCAGTTGGCGGAGGGCAAGGTCGAGCGGTTGTCGGTCACCGACGAGATGGACCGTGCGATCGGAGAAGCGTTTCCAGCGGGGGTGAACTATGCCGTCGAGGTCCGCCGGAACTACGGCCCGGCGATCCCCACGCTCCTCGGGCAACGTGGACATCTTGCCGAGATCTTCATCAACCTCCTGACCAATGCCCGCGAGTCCATGGAAGGGCGGGGGCGGGTTGAGATCTCCATCCGGGTGACCCCCGACTACGAGGTGGAGGTGCGGATCCGCGATTCCGGGCCAGGGATTCCACCGGAGGTGTTGCCCAAGCTGTTTGATGCCTACTTCACCACCAAGGAACGCGGCACCGGCCTGGGCCTGGCCATCGTGAAGCACAATTCCGAGCTCTACGGAGGCACCGCACGGGCGGAGTCGGTCCTTGGACAGGGAGCGACCTTCATCGTAACGTTGCCAGCACGATCGATCATGAGATTCCGCCGATGAACCTTCCCCCAATGCTCGTCGTGGACGACGAGAAGAACATGCGCCTTTCGCTGGAGACGGTGCTTCGGGCGGAAGGCTACGAAGTGCGGTTGGCCGATTCGGCCGAGGCGGCCATCAAGCTCCTGGGGAGTGAGGAGTTCTTCATGGTCGTGACCGATGCCCGGCTCGGGGGCATGAGCGGATACGAGTTCCTCAAGGAGGCGGCCCGGATCAAGCCGGGGCTGCCCGTCCTCATGATCACCGCCTATGCCACGCCCAAGCTGGCGGTGGAGGCGATCAAGTCCGGTGCGATTGATTACCTGGCCAAGCCGTTTGAACCGGACGAACTCCTTCACGCCGTGGCCCGATGCGGCGAGCGTCACCAGTTGTTGGCGGAGAATGCCGCCCTCAAGGCCCGCGCCGGCGAATCCTACCGGGTCGAACACATCATCGGCGAGTCGTCCAAGGTCCGGGAACTGCGCCAGCTCATCCAGACGGTCGCCCCGACCGATGCAACGGTGCTCATTCTCGGCGAGAGCGGTACCGGCAAGGAGTTGATCGCCGGTGCGATCCACAGCCTGAGTCGTCGGGCCGGCCAGAATTACGTCCGCATCAATTGCGCGGCCATTCCCGACACCCTGCTGGAAAGTGAATTGTTCGGTCACGAGAAGGGAGCGTTCACCGGCGCCCACCGCACCAAGCGCGGCTACGTGGAGGAGGCAGACGGCGGGACGATCTTCCTCGATGAGATCGGCGACATGAGCCGTCCGTTGCAGGCCAAGCTCCTGCGGTTCCTGGAAGACGGATCCTTTACCCGGGTGGGTGGCACTCAGGAATTGCGGGTCAATGTCAGACTGATTGCCGCCACCAATCGCAACATCGTCGAGGCGATCCGGAAGGATGAGTTCCGGGAGGACCTCTTCCACCGGTTGAACGTCATGCAGTTCCGTCCACCCCCGCTGCGGGACCGGGGCGATGATGTCCTCATGCTCGCGGAGCATTTCCTGCGCGGCTTCAACGTGCGTCTCGGCAAGAGCATCCGGAGCATCAATTCCTCGGCCCGGGATGCCCTGCGCGCCCACTCCTGGCCTGGCAACATCCGGGAACTGAGGAATGTCATCGAACGTGCCGTGATCCTGGAGCCGTCGTCCGAGATCCAGCCGGGCAGCCTGCCGGATTTCGAAGTGGAATCCCGCCTGCGGCGTCCCGAGATGGCTGTGGTGGGTTCGGGAGGTACTGGAGCCTCGACGCTCGGGGATCACGTCATTGCCTACGAACGGGACCTGATCCAGGCCGCAGTGCAGCAGAGCGGCGGTGACCTGACGGTGGCGGCGGAGCAGTTGGGGCTTTCATTGCCCGCCCTGCGCTTTCGCATGGCCCGGTTGCAGCTCGGGACCTTGTGAATCACGCCTCGTGCCCGTGCCGGAGTCGTTGACGACGACGGGGTTGACCCGGCTACATTCAACCGCAGATGACGTCTGGAAGGAGAATTCATGCAGTATTGGCGGCAGGACCGGATCTTCCGGAGTTGGCCCGGTCGGCCCGTTTCGGCCCCGATTCGACGGGGATGGTGGCCATTGTGCTGATGTCCGTCCTGATGGTGGTGTTGCTGGTGGTGTTGTGGGCGGTATTTGTTCGCCGTCCGGCCCGGGCGGCGGAAAGCGGTCGATTGGTTTCCACCCTCCCCGCGGATTCCAGCGGGCGGGGAAGTGATGGGAAACGTCGCCGGCGGAAGAAGGAGCGCCGGGGACGGAATCCGACCCTGGCCGAGACGGGAGGCTTGCCACAGCCGAAGTCGGGGGAACAGGGTTCATCGTCATTGTGAACCCGCCGGTCAGCGATCAGATCACCCGGAAGAGCGGCTCGAATCTCGCGCTGGCATTTGTCCTGTTGCCACCCGAGAAACGGGCGGCGATGTCGGCTTTGTACGCCTTCTGTCGGCAGGTGGACGACATTGCCGACGAGGATTCCGAGCCGGTGGAACGGCGGGCGGCTGAGTTGCAGTGTTGGCGGGAAGAGACGCGGGCAATCTGTGAGGGACGGGAGGCCTCGTTGCCGGTGCTGCAGGAACTGAAGCCGTTCGTCGAACGCTACCGGCTGCCGTTCCGGCTGTTCGACGAACTGATCACCGGCGTCGAGATGGATCTGGTCACGGTACGTTATGCGGATCAACCGTCCCTCGAGAAGTACTGCTACCACGTCGCCTCGGTCGTGGGCCTGCTGAGCATCGAGATCTTCGGATACTCCGATCCGGCCTGCCGCCAGTACGCCGATGCGCTGGGCAAGGCACTCCAGTTGACCAACATCCTGCGGGACGTGGGCAACGACGCCCAGCGGGGTCGGATCTATCTTCCACTGAGCGATCTGAAGGCGTTCGGGGTGACCGAGCAGGAGATCCTCGCCGGAACCTCCTCGGATCGCTTCCTCGCCCTGGCCCGCGAGATCGACCGCCGGGCGCGCGCCTGTTACATGGAAGCGAAGCGGTTGCTGCCGGCAGTGGATCGCGACGCCATGATGACCGCCGAGTTGATGGGGGCGGTCTA
>CAMCFL010000121.1 GCA_945873715.1 Akkermansia muciniphila | reverse complement strand
AACAGCGCGAGGAACATCAGCGGCATCCAGCGCATCAGTTTCTGCTGCGTGGGATCCATCTGCGGCGAGGGCGGGGTCAGGTGCGTCTGCCACAACGCCGACGCCACGTAAAAGAGGGGCATCAGGTTGAAGGGCAACCCGAGGCCAGGAATGCCCAGCAGCGGAACGAAGCCCAGGCCGGGAATGACGAAGAGGGTATCGGCGGCGGACAGGTCGGGGCACCAGAAGAACGAGGCCCCACGCAGTTCGATGGCCGATCGGAGCATGGTGAAGAACCCGATGAACACGGGGATCTGCACGATCATGGGAAGGCAACCCGAGACCGGGTTGTAACCGCTTTCCTTCATGAACAGCAGCGTCTTTTCGTTCAGGCGCTTGGGATCATCCTTGTACTTCTCGCGGATGACCTGGAGCTGCGGGGCGAGCTCGGCCATGCGCTTCATGGAACGGGTGCTGACGGCGGTCAGGGGCCAGAAGATCAGCTTGATCAGCAGGGTGATGGCGACGATGCACCATCCGTAGGGCAGGCCCACGCTGCTGTGCAGGAAGTTCATCGACAGCAGCAGGGGCTTGGCGAAGAAGCCGAAGAAGCCGTACCCCATGGTGCGGTCGAACTCCGGTTGGAGTCGCGAGAGGTTGAAGTACTCCTTCGGTCCGGCGTAAACGGTGAACTTGAAATCGAGGCTCTTGCCGGGCTCCACGTTGCCCCCGTCCTGCCGGAGCGAGGAGACGACGGCGACCGGTTGGAAGTTCTGGGCGGGGTCGGTGGACCTGGAGGCGTCGGAGGGTGCCGGCATCACGGCGCGCAGGGCGCTGAATTCCCGCCCGGGCCGGTCGGGGAGGGTGATGATGGTAAAGAACTGGTTCTGGACGGCGGCCCACACCACATCGCCCTCGCCGCCCTTGTAGTCCACGCGGGGGTTGCTGGGAATGCAGAGGAAACCCGGGGAAGAGATCCATCCCAGGGTCTGCACCGTCTTGCTGCCGTTGTACCAATCGATCGCGAGCATGTCGCCCTTGTCGTGGCTGTTCATCAACGTGGCGGCGCCGGTGGACCATTCCACGGCCGGGATCGACAGGACCTGCGCGGTGCGGTTCTCGATCCGCACCGTGGCGTGCAACAGGTGTTCGTTGGTGGTCAGTCGATACTCCCGGACCAGGTGAAGGCCGTTGGCGAGGGACTTCTCCGCGCGGACGGTCGAGGGGTCGACCTGCTGGAGTTGGAAGACCCCGTCGCCTTCGATGGTCGTCCCGTTCCTGAGTGAGAGCAGGGGCGGGAGACTGTCGTCGTTGAGCAGGATCGGGGAATTCGACCGACCCTTGGCCAGGCGCCCGGTGAAGGCGTCGTGCTCGGTCAGTTCCACGTGCTTGATGCCACCGCCAAAGGATCCGATCACCCACCGGGACGCCTTGTTGGTCAGCGTGAGCACCGATTCCGGCCCGGCCGGGCGGGCGGCGTCGGCGGCCAGGGTGGCGGGGAGCGGTTGGACCCCGTTGAGGCTCGGGATGCTCGGGGTGTTGGTGACGACCGGGAGCGGGATGGCATTGCTTCCACCCAGAGCGGCCAACACGGCGTTGGTGGCGCCCGGAGGGACTGGTTTGGTCGGAAATACCAGTTTCGCCAGCGGTTGCAGTCCGAGCAGGAGTGCGAAAGCGACGACCAAGATGGCGATACCCTTGCGGTCCATGGAAAGCGGGTCAGGTGCGGAACAGTTCAGGAACGGGGTCAGAGCCGGAACCACCCCACGGGTGACACCGGCACAGGCGGCGAACGGTCAGGTCCGAACCGCGAACAGGCCCATGACGCCGGAGGGCGTCGAGGGCGTATTGAGAACAGGAGGGGGTGAACCGGCAAACCGGTCCGCCGAGAAGCGCCGTCTTCGCAGGGGACAGGGTCCAACGGTAGAGTTGGACCAATGCCACAAGGATGGACTGGAGCAGTTTCACGGGATCAGGCTCCAGTCAGTCCGGCCCGCCGCAACGCACGGGTGACGTCTTCGCTGACCCGGGTGGCGCTGGCTTTGCGGATGGAAGAGCGGGCGATCAGGACGATGTCCGCATGAGACTTGAGATGCCCTTGGAAAAGCCGGAAGGCTTCGCGGATCCGGCGGCGGGCCAGGTTTCGGGTGACCGCCGGACCAAGGGCCTTGGTGGTGATGATCCCCAATCTCCAGGGCTTGCCTTCCGGGACGGGCAGCCAGTTGATCACCACGCAACCCTGGGCCAGACGCCTGCCCTGATCGCGGACCTCGACAAAGTCCCGCCGTTGGTAGAGGCGGCGGCTTTTGGGAAAGGTCAGGCGCATGGGCGCCTAGGAGGGGCGGAATTGGGTGGCTGAAAATCGGGCTCGCGGGGCGGTCTTGGAAATCAGACCTGGGTCAGCTTCTTGCGGCCCACGCGACGGCGGTTGCTCAAAATGGCACGACCGCTTTTGGTGGCCATGCGGGCACGGAAGCCATGCTGGCGCACGCGGCGGATCTTGGACGGCTGGTACTGGCGCTTCATAAAAATGGGTGCGTCCCGTGGGACGCGGAGCGGCGGACAGTATCAATCGACCGGGGTGCGTCAAGGATTCGAAACGCCAGGATCCCCATTCCACTCCAACTCGGAACTTCAAACGCCCACCTTTCTCAGCCATTCTGCACTGAACACGAATCCCCCCTGTATTTCATGGCATCCCGTTCCCTGCTCATTGGCATCGACTCCGGCACCCAATCCACCAAGGCCCTCGTGGTCGACGCCCGGACCGGAAAGGTTGTCGGTTCGGGGAGCGCTGCCTATGGCCTGATCCCCGATCTCCCGGCCGGGGCCAAGGAACAGCATCCCGAGACCTGGCGCCTCGCCCTGATCAAGGCCGTCAAGGGCGCAATGAAGGAGGCGAAGGCTTCGACGGGAGAAGTCGTCGCCCTCTCGGTCAGCGGTCAGCAACATGGGTTCGTTCCACTCGACAAGTCGGGTGCCGTCATCCGCCCGGCCAAGCTCTGGTGCGACACCTCGACCGTCGCGGAGTGCGCCGAGATCACGGAGGCCCTCGGCGGGGCCAGGGCGACCCTTCGTACTCTCGGCAATGCCGTCCTTCCTGGGTTTACCGCACCCAAGATCCTCTGGCTGAAAAAGCATGAGCCGGAGAATTACGCCCGGCTCGCCACGGTCCTTTTGCCTCACGATTTTCTCAACGGCTGGCTGACCGGCAGTGTGGCCATGGAGTACGGCGATGCCTCCGGCACCGCCCTGCTGGACGTCCGCAAGCGACGGTGGTCCGAGGCGGCGGTGAAGGCCATTGATCCGGAACTTCTCGGCAAGCTTCCCACGCTGACCCCCAGCGATCAGCCCTCCGGCAAGCTGCGTCCGGAGGCGGCGAAGGCGCTTGGGTTGAATCCCGGGGTGCTGGTGGCCGCCGGTGGCGGCGACAACATGATGGGGGCCATCGGCACCGGGAACACGCGGCAGGGGGTGATCACCGCCAGCTTCGGGACGAGTGGGACGATCTATGCCTGTTCCGAACGGCCCGTTGTGGATTCCGCCGGCGAAATCGCCGCCTTCTGCGATTCCACCAACCGCTGGTTGCCGCTGCTCTGCACGATGAACGTCACCGTGGCCACCGAGATGGTTCGGAAGGATTTCAAGCTCGACCACGCCGCCTTCGAGAAGGCTGCTGCCAAGGCTCCCGCCGGAAGCGACGGTCTGATGTTGCTCCCGTATCTGGAAGGCGAGCGCACCCCGAACATCCCCGACGGGACCGGCGTGTTCCTCGGTGTCCGTCCGTCCACGTTTGACGCCCCTCATTTTGCCCGGGCGACCATGGAAGGCGCGACTCTGGGAATGAACTACGGACTGCGTCGGCTTGCAGAACTCGGAGTCGAGGCGTTGCAGGTCCGGGCCACCGGCGGTGGGGCCAGATCGAAGCTGTGGCGACAGATCATGGCCGATGTCTTCAACACGGAGGTGGTAACCTTGGAAGTAGCCGAAGGGGCGGCCTTCGGTGCAGCCCTCCAGGCCCTGTGGTGCTGGCGTCGTCAGAAGGGGGAATCGATCGGCATCGAGGACATCACCGATGCCTTCGTCAGAATCAACGCCAGTGAAAGCACCACTCCCGATGCCAAGGCCGTCGAGGTCTACCGGGGGCTCCAGGCGTTGCAGGATCAAACCAGCCGGGTTCTGCGGCCCGTCTTCACGGCCCATCGCGCCCTCCTGCCGGCGTAACCCGGTTGAATGCGTCCCCACCTCCGGGTTCCAATCCGCATGCCCACCCCGATCTGCGTGGTCGACGCCTTTTCGTCTGTACCATTTCAGGGAAATCCGGCCGCCGTCTGCGTGCTCCCCGCTCCGGCGGATCCGGCCTGGATGCAGTCGGTCGCAGCGGAATTGAACCTGTCCGAGACCAGCTTCCTCGTGCGGCGTGAGGACGGTGGGTGGGACCTGCGCTGGTTCACGCCTTCGACCGAGGTCGCCCTCTGCGGCCATGCCACGCTCGCCTCCGCCCACGTGCTGTGGGAATCCGGGAAGTTGCTTCCAGAGGAGACTGCCCGTTTCCACACCCGGAGTGGCTGGTTGACCTGCGAGAAGCAATCGACGGGCATCCGCATGAATTTCCCCGCTCGACCTGCGGAAGCCGTGCAGACCCCGGACGGCCTCGCCCAGATGCTGGGGGCCGACGTGCGTTGGTGCGGCCGTAGCGTGGACGACTTCCTGGTCGAACTCCCCCATGCGGCGACGCTGCGGAACCTCCAACCGGACCTGCACGCCCTCGCTCATCTGGCCGCGCGCGGGGTCATCGTGACCACCGCCTCGGATGTTCCGGAATACGATTTCCTGTCCCGGTTCTTCGCGCCGTCTGCCGGCGTGCCGGAAGATCCTGTGACCGGATCCGCGCATTGCACGCTGGCCCCGTACTGGGGACGTCGCCTGGGCCGCACCCAGATGCGCGGCTGGCAGGCGAGCCGACGCGGGGGAGAGGTGGGGATGGAATGGGTGGGCGAACGCGTATTCCTGACGGGCCGCGCCGTGACCGTGTGGCGCGGAGAAGTCCTCTGACAGGCTTGTTCCGCGTGGCGGAACGATCGGCCAACCGACGAGCACCGGAGGGACAAACATCCGAGGGACGGGCTCCGCGAGTCCGCGTCCGGAACCGATCAGCATGGACGACGCGCCCTGATCCAACCCCTTCCTGTCCGGCCTGCTTCCCACCGCGGGGCGAACGGCAGTTTGCCGGTCCATTCGTGAAGCCCTTCGCGCACATTGCATCCTCCGCGGTGAGTCCGCGCCCCACTCTTTCAACCCCGCCCTGACAGCCCAGCCAGGACGCTCACACTTTCCAAAGTGTGATCGGCATTCTCGGGGTGCCCGTGTCGACCACACTTTGCAAAGTGTGGTCCGCAGGGCTGCAGTGACTCTCTTCCCACCCCTTCAAACCTGTCGCGGCGGCCCAGCCCTCACGATCACACTTTCCAAAGTGTGATCGGCATTTTCGGGGCTTACGAGTGGACCACACTTTATGAAGTGTGGTCGTCATTCAGGTTCGTGTTGGGGACAACCCCGGACCCAAGTTGGTACGTGAAAGCCGATGCGGCAGGCACCGGTCACACTCGTCGGATTGGCAAGGCAGCGACGTAGGAATGGGGAAGGAGCCCCTCTGGAGTTTTCTTGTGCCACCTCCGGGCGTAAGTTTCGGCCATGGCGCGCAAGACCACTTCGCAATGGGATTTTTCCGGTGACCTGTTCGGGGCAGGGAAGCCGGCGGGGAAACCGACGCGCGAAGTGGTTTCGGTGCTGGATCTCACCCGCCGCGTCCGGGAACTGCTGGAAGGGCCGTTGGGTTCCGTCTGGGTCCGGGGCGAGGTGTCCAATTTTCGGCTGCAGGCGTCGGGTCACGCCTATTTCGTCTTGAAGGATGCGGCGTCGGCGGTGAGTTGCGTCCTGTTCCGAAACCAAGCCGGAGTTTCGCGGTCGCTGTTGCGCGATGGTGCCAGCGTGATCCTCGGGGGAGCGGTGACCGTGTATGAACCGCGCGGCCAGTATCAGCTCAAGGTCACCCATGTGGAGGCGGAAGGGATCGGGGCGCTCCAGGCGGCATTCGAAGAACTGAAACGTCGACTCGCTGCTGAAGGCCTCTTTGAGCCGGGAAGGAAGCGCCCCATTCCCGTCTTCCCCCGGGGCATCGGCATCGTGACCTCAGCCACCGGGGCGGCGCTGCGGGATGTGCTGCACGTCATCGGGCGTCGGTTCGCCGGGCTGGAGATCGTGGTCGCCCCGGCCCGGGTTCAAGGGCAGGGGGCGGCCCGGGAGATTGCCGAAGGCATTGATCATCTCAACCGCTGGGCGGCCGCGGGAGCACCACTGGATGTGATCCTGATCACGCGCGGCGGCGGGAGCCTGGAGGATCTGTGGGCCTTCAATGAGGAGGTGCTGGCCCGGGCCATCGCCGCTTCCGCGTTGCCGGTGGTTTCGGCGGTGGGCCACGAGATCGACTTCACCATCTCCGACTTCGTGGCGGATATCCGTGCTGCCACCCCCAGTGCGGCGGCGGAGATCCTCACGGCGGGCTACGTCGCGAGTCGCGAACGCATCGCCACGCTCGCGGGACGCTTCCCCCGGTTGGTCCAGGCCATCCTGGCGGATCATCAGGAGGGGCTTTCCGACCTCCAGAGGCGCTTGGGTCGCGTCCATCCGCGCCGGCTTCTGGAAGGACACGCGCAGCATCTCGATGACCTGGTCGAAGGGTTGCGCGAAGGGATCTCGCGGGCGCTGCAGGAACGGCGTCGTTCGGCGGGCATCCTGGGTCAACGATTGATCGCCGCGAGGCCGTCCGCCCGATTGGGACGGGAAGTCCGTCTGCACGCTGAATTGCGTCGGCGTCTCGTTTCCGGAGTGCGCCTGCGCCTCGCCGGACAGAAGGAACGCCTGGCGCGGTTGTACGACCGGTTGCGGTTGCTCTCACCCGAGGCGGTCCTCGCTCGCGGCTATTCGATCACGTTGGACGCCGCTTCCGGAGCGGTCGTGCGCGAGGCGGCGTCCGTGCAGCCGGGACAACGGTTGATCTCACGCCTCGCGGTGGGGCAGGTGACCAGCACGGTGGTCGAGGGCGGCACAACCTGACACTGCCCCCGATGTCCGAAGTTGAGTGGCGCGTCTTTCCGGTAAGGTCCTGGGGGAACGGCCGTCCCCGGCCGCTGGGGTGGCTGACGGGGAGAAGCGGGCGAGGACGCCCGCGGTCCCAGTTGGGGTGGTTTCCCGGTGCGCACGGTGGCGGGTCCGGCGTGAACTCGGCTTTGCATCCTGCCCGGGGGTGGGGAATCTTCACTCCATGGAAGCATCACCGGAAATCGGCTTGGAGAAGGCGGCCCGCGACGGCGTGATCGATCTGTTGCAGACGCTGCTCTCGGACCTGTCTGTTCTGGCGGCGAAGACCCGCGCCGCGCACTGGGGCGTTTCAGGACTTCACTTCCATTCGTTGCACGAACTCTTTGGCGAGCAATACGGAGCGATCGACGGCGAAATCGACGATGTGGCAGAGCGGATCCGGACCCTGGGCGGCTTCCCAGTCGGGTCTGCGGGCGGGCTTCTGGCCGGGGCGCGGTTGCTGGACATTGACGTCGTACGCCGACCGGCGGGAGATCTGGTGGCGCTGCTTCAGGCGGATCACGAGGCCTTGATCCGCTCCCTCCGCACCAGTGCCCGGGCGGCCGATGAGAAGTTCGATGATGCGGGGACCACCGACTTCCTCGTGGGCCTGATGGCCTCGCACGAGAAGACCGCCTGGATGCTGCGGGCCTCGGCGGTCTGAGGCACGGGAGGGACAAGTTCTTGGAGTCCGAAGCTTTTGGAAACGGGGGTGGGGACTCGCGGAGTTCGTCCATCCGCAAGACTCGCCCGGGTAAAGCGGACGAGGACGCCCGCGGTCCCAGGAGGGGCGTTGCCCCGCTTCAGCCGGCGTTGTCCTCGGGGAGCGCGGAGATCTCCAGCATCCGTTCGATGGGAGCGC
>CAMCFL010000120.1 GCA_945873715.1 Akkermansia muciniphila | reverse complement strand
GTCGTGGGTTGCGGCGAGGTGGTGCTCGGCCTGACGACGTTCCCCTGCGGTCGGAGGGCGTCCCAGGGTGCGAAGCCAGAGCTCGTCGATGGGCTTCGGGTTCTGGAGCAGACGTTGGGCCGTGGCCGCGGCCTGCTCCCGGACGAAGGGATGGTTGAGGAAGTAAAGGGCCTGCGGTGCGACGGCCGAGGATTCACGCGCGCCGGTGACCCGGCAGGGATCGGCCGCATCGAAAGCGGTCAGGCCCTCCGGCCGGGCATTGCGGAACACGGGTTGATAGATGCTTCGACGGTTTCCGGTCGCGACGTGGCCATAGTCGGCCGCAAGGCTGGGGGGGAACCCGGGTTCGCCGTGGCCCGAACTCTCGAGGGTCCCGGCCACAAAGCGCATTGAATCCTGCAGGACTTCGGCCTCGGCCCGGCGCGGGGCGAACCGTGCCAGCCATTGGTTGGCGGGGTCGGTCGCCATCGAGGCAGTGACGGTCGGCTGGGCCGGATCCCCACTTCGGCGGAAGGCCTGTGAGGTCACCAACTGGCGCACCAGGCGCTTGATCGACCCTCCGTCCCGGATGAATTCCGCAGCCAGACCATCCAGAAGTTGTGGGTGGGTCGGTGCGTCACCCGTGGTTCCGAAATGGTCGGTGGACCGGACCAGGCCCACCCCAAAGACCCAATGCCAGACGCGGTTCACACACACACGCGAAGTGAGCGGATTCTCCGGGTGCACCAGCCATTCGGCGAGTTCCCGGCGTCCGCTCTCACCCGCCCGGGGAGTGGGGGCAGGCGAGCGAAAGGCAACGCTCAGGACACCGCGTGGAACCGTTTCGCCGGCATTGCGCCAGTTGCCCCTTCGAAGCACCGGAAGGTTGGTGGCGCCGATTTCCATCGGTGCCATGGCCTGTGGCCGAAGCGCGCCGGCGCGTGCGCTGGCCAGGGTCTTTTCGAGTTCACGCACCGAGGGCCGATCGGACGACGGCCTCTCGGTTGCGCTGGCCACCGGGGCGGGTGCCGGGGCGGCAGCGTCGTCGACCGGGATGAACAAGACCGCGTCCGCAACCACGTGGCCGGAGGTCCCCTCGTTGGAAACCAGGACGAATCCAGCGACGCCCTTCTCGAACCGGGCCTTGCCGAGGGAGACGTAGCCTCCGGCGAGATCGGGCGGTTGTCGTTCGTCGATGTGGACGGTCCGTTCTCCATCGGCGCTGAAGAGGGTGACCGGAACCGCGGGCGAACGGTTCTCGCCCGGGGTATAGGCAAACCGGATTTCGTACTCGGCCGAGCGCGGGAACTCGGGTTGAAAGGTGAGCGTCCTGGCGCCCTTGCCGGCGTTGCCATCGTGCCGGTATCCCTCGCCAACGAAGGGCTGGGCGTGGGTCGAGACCGTCCAGTCGCCCACGGCGCGGGCCTTGGAGTCGTCGACGACGATTCCGGAGGGGGCGACGCCGTTTGCGGGTTTGGCGGCGGCGGTGGCCCGGGCGGCCTTCAGTTCGGCTTCGATCTGTCGGACCCGGTCTTCCGCCGCGTTCCACGTCTTCTCCTCGTCCGGTGTCCCGGGCAGGGGACGCGTCGTCCACTCCGAGACATTGGAATGCTTCAGCATCTGCATTCCCGACAGGATTCCCGCCAGGGCGTGGTAGTCGCGGGTGGGGATGGGATCGAACTTGTGATCGTGGCACCGGGCACAGGAGATGGTCTGGCCGAGGAAGGCCTTCCCGAGCACGTCGAGTTGCTCGTCCACGACGTCGAGTTCGAGTTGGCGCTTGTCCTGTTCCTCCAGATTGGTGTCGCCCAACGTCCAGAACGTGGTCGCGATCAATCCCCGTCGCCGCTCTTCCAGACTGCGTCCGTCAAGGAGATCGCCGGCCACCTGTTCCCGGATGAACTGGTCGAAGGGGAGGTCGGCGTTGAACGAGTCGATGACGAAATCCCGGAAGCGCCAGGACTCCTTGAAGACGAATCCACGGAGCGTCACGGAGTCGGCGTAACGCACCACATCCAGCCAGTGACGCGCCCAGCGCTCACCGAAGCGGGGCGAGGTCAGCAATTCGTCGGCGCGCCTCGCCACCGGGTCGACGGAACGATCGGCGAGGAAGCTTTGCAACTCCTCCGGTGCGGGTGGCAGCCCGGTGAGGACCAGATGCAAGCGGCGGCACAGGGTGGCGCGATCGGCCTCGGGAGCGGGTTCGAGGCCCTGTGCCCGGGCCGCCTGGTTCAGATGCCGGTCCATCCAGCCCAGGCCGGAGGCTTCCGGACCGGCTGCCACGGGAGTGGGCCTGGCCGACAGCGGTTGGTAGGCCCAGTGGGCCGAAGGATCCCCGACCGCGGCAGCGGCCAGCTTCCCTGAAAGGGCGAGGGCAGGAAGCCATGCTGGAAACAACCGGGGCACCCCCTTGTTGTGGGGAAGCATTGGCCGGGTGGCAAGAAAGCTGTGGGCGGCCCGGCCTCAGGCGGGGCAGCTTGAGTTTGTTGTCACCGTTGTAGGCCTGCTGCCCTCAGCGGGCGTGTCCTCTGCGCCGCCTGAGGGCAGTCGGCCTACATTCATGACCAACCCGAGATTGGCCCGGCTTCAGGCTGGGGATTGAACGGCCAAGCAGCAGAGTTTCTCCAGCAGTCGGGACTGCGGTGCCGGATCAAGCTTGGCGATGGAAGCCTGGTTGGCCGCCCGTCCCATTTTCTCCCAGCAATCCCTGGCCTGCCAGGCTCGTTCCAGAGCGTCGGAAATCAAAGGTGCAGTGGTGCCCGCAGCGATGAAGCCGGTTTCCGCCTCGGAGAGCCACTCACGGCATCCTCCGACGTCGGTCACCACCGCCGGGCGCCCGCAAAGCATGGCCTGGATCAGGGCTTGCGGCGTGCCTTCCGTCCGGGAGGGGAGGAGGAGGAGGTGGGACTTCTGCCAGAGCGGGACGATCTCATCCACATGGCCGGCGAAGGTGATCCGATCGGCGATCTCGAGGAACCGGGCGAGGTCTTCCAGCCAGGCGCGGTCCGGACCGTCCCCGTAAAGGGTGAGATGCCAGTCGCGCGTCCTCCACTGAGGTGCAGCGAGGGCCTGGAACAACAGATCGTGCCCTTTGTTGCCGGCGTGCAGGCGCGCCACCGTGGCGAACTGGGCGACGGTGCCGGAAGGCCATGGGAGTGCCGGGGCAGTCTGGATCCCAATCGGACTCTGGATGACGGTCGCGTTTCGGAGTGGGCTGGCCAGTTGTCGGCGGGCGCTGGCGATGTTGGTCTCGGACGCAAAGCCGATCTGGGCGGCACCTTCCAGGAACCGGATGGTCTGGGCACGCCGTTCCGGCCATACGCTGAAATGATCGTCGTTGCCCCGGCAGAGGACGAGGTAGGGGAGTCGGGATTGCTCCAGCCGGACCCGGAGGGCCTCGTGCCCCAGGATGTCATAGGTTCCACCCTGGCTGATGCAGACGGCGTCTGGACGGAAGCCAAAGATCTGCTTGAAGCTGCTGAGACGGAGGGTGAGTGGATCCCCTGCGATGGGGATGCCGCCGACGATCCGCCGGGTCATGCGCTTCAAGAAACTCTCGCGGGCGGGAACGGTCCACGGAAACCACTTCGCCCCCGCCCCGACCAGCTCTTGAACCCTTCGAGCCGGTCCCTTCGAAGCGAAGGTTGAAATCGCGACCTCCATTCCTTGGCCCAGCGCTTCCTGCGCGGTGGCGGACCAGAGGCTTTCACTTCCACCCCACGCCGCGCCCTCCATGGTGGAGATGAAGGCCAGACGGGGAACGCGGCCCGGTGTGGGGCTCGCGATGGATCGCGCGGTCATTCTGGAGCGTCGGGATGTTTCAGTGGATGGCCCAGTCCGAGGAAGTCCGTCCACTGCGCATGAGGTCACAGCCGGGCTTCGTACGGAAGGCAAGGTTCGTAGTAATTTTGCTTACACAAACCAGATTTGACAAGCGCGCCTTCATCGCTGCGACGAAGTCTGGACGGACGCGAATTGCACCAGAACCTTTGTTGCTGGGACCACTGCTGGAGGGACGAGTTCCGCGAGTCCGTCACCGGCTTGGAGTTCCCCCGGAAAGTTCCTGTGCCCTAGCGATGTGCGGACAACCTTCCCTCGCGGCGCATGGAATCGGCGGGTTGGGTGTGGCGATCGGTGTTGTGGCGGAGCGGGCGAAAGCGGCAGCTGACGCTGCGCGCACTCCAGGACGCTGCCGCGCCAATGGCGTGCGCTCGGTTTGGGGTTCGGTTGAACCGTGGGTCGAACTCCGCTTCTCCGCTCCTTCGCGGCTGTCTTCCGGTCGGCGAAACCAGCGCAGCGGGCGGGGACGCCCGCGGTCCCGGGCATGCACGTCCCGGATGCGGCCTGCCGAGTCTCTCGCTCCCCGATTCACGAACGGCGCGGAGCGTCCTGGAGTGCGTGCAGCGTCAGCTGCCGCTTTGGTCGCGGGCCATACACACACCATGGACGTTCCTGTGCCCTAGCGATGTGCGGACAACCTTCCCTCGCGGCGCATGGAATCGGCGGGTTGGTTGTGGCGATCGGTGTCGCAGCGGAGCGGGCGAAAGCGGCAGCTGACGCTGCGCGCACTCCAGGACGCTACCGCGCCAATCGCGTGCGCTCGGTTCGGGGTTCGGTCGAACCGTGGGTCGAACTCCGCTTCTCCGCGGCTGTGCTCCGGTCGGCGAAACCAGCGCAGCGGGCGGGGACGCCCGCGGTCCTGGGATCGGCCTCCGGCAGGGCCGAGCCGTCCTCGGCGATTTTGCCCTTGGATCTTCGGGCTTCGAACCCGGACCTTCGCGTCATGGCAACTCCGTCGGATCCCCTCTGGCGCCAGATCTCGGCGCGTCGTCGGCTGCTTCTCCTCTCCGGTCCCTGCGTCATTGAGTCCGAGGAGTTGTGCCTTCAGATCGGGCGGCGTCTGCGCGATACCTGCGCCCGGTTGGGGATCGAATTCGTGTTCAAGGCGAGCTTCGACAAGGCCAACCGTTCCTCGGGCAAATCCTTCCGCGGACCCGGCCTGGCCGAGGGTCTCGCCATCCTGGGGCGGGTCCGGGAGAAGCTGGGAATCCCGGTGGTGACGGATGTCCACACCGAGGAACAGTGCGCGGCGGCAGGCAAGGTCTGTGATGTCCTGCAGATCCCGGCATTCCTTTGCCGTCAGACCGACCTGATCGCCGCGGCGGTGGCGACGGGGAAGATCGTGAACATCAAGAAGGGGCAGTTCCTCGCCCCGGGAGACATGGCCCAGGTGGTGAAAAAGGCGGAGGAAACCGGACCGAGAAAGCTGATCCTCACCGAACGTGGCACGACCTTCGGCTACAACAATCTCGTGGCGGACATGCGCTCGATTCCGATCCTGGCCCGGCTGGGATACCCGGTGGTGTTCGATGCCACCCACTCGGTGCAGTTGCCGGGAGGACAGGGTGATCGGTCCGGCGGACAACGGGAGTTCGCTCCGGTGCTGGCCCAGGCGGCGGTGGCGTCGGGTGCTGATGGGCTCTTCATCGAGACCCACCCGGAGCCGGACCAGGCGATGAGCGATGGGCCCAACATGATTCCGTTGGCGGAGATGCCGGCGGTGCTGAAGCGGTTGCTGCGGGTGCGGACGGCGGTGGGGTTCACCCCCACGAAGCAGGTCTGAGGCAGGGTGTCACCACCACGAAGCGACGGACACCACGAGCAGGAATGCCGGACGTGGTGTTCGTTGGGACGTGGTGGTTCAAACCCGCGCGGCGGTAGGATCGGTGGCTTACAACCGCGAAGCAGGTCTGAGGCAGGGTGTCACCCCCACGGAGCGACGGACACCACGAGCAGTAGACTCGGGTGTGGCTTTCGTTGGGACGTGGTGGTTCAAACCCGCGCGGCGGTAGGAGCGGTGGCTTACAACCACGAAGCAGGTCTGAGGCAGGGTGTCACCCCCACGAAACGACGGACACCACGAGCAGTAGAGTCGGACGTGGCGTTCGTTGGGACGTGGTGGTTCAAACCCGCGCGGCGGTAGGAGCGGTGGCTTACAACCGCGAAGCAGGTCTGAGACAGGGTGTCACCCCCACGGAGCGACGGACACCACGAGCAGTAGAGTCGGGTGTGGCGTTCGTTGGGTCGTGGTGGTTCAAGCTCGCGGCGGATCGCCTGCCGGTTTTCAGCCCCAAGGCTTATGGGTGCAAACGTGGGCGGGGGCGGGTGCCGCGGACCTTGCCTTCGAGCTGTTCCTGAGCGTGGCGGGCGCGGCCTTCGATCCACTTCTTGAGCGGCAGGTTGTCCACCTCGATGGCATCGGGGAACCCGCGCGGTTCGTAGGCTTCCCGGGCGAACTCGCGGTCATGCCGGGGTTGGCGGGTGTCGCCTTCGTCCGGCCTGAGGGTCCCGAGGATGGTCCGCTCGAAATCTTCCCGGGCGCGACGGCTTTCGGCGAAGACGATCGGTTGGGTGACGGCGGTGATGCGGTCGATGTCGGCGTTCAGGATCGCCGGGACGAAGAGGTTGGTGAGGAGCAGACCGCATTCACGGCGGTACATCGGCCCGAAGGTCGGGTCGGCCACGAATCGTTCCACCAGTTGGTTGGGATCGGCATTCGGACGCAGGATGCTGGTCTGCATCTGGTCGAGGGAAGGTCCGGAGACCGGGTGCATGCCAAACGCTTCGTTCAGGTCCCACGGGATGAAGGTGGTCTTCCGCGTCGTGGGATGGAGGTGGAGGTAATAGTTGTGACCGTTGCCGATGAAGGAATCGACGTTGGCGAGCAGGGCGTTCAGGGCGACGAACCGGGCGAAGGCGTGCGGCTCAAGGTACTCTTCCAGACCGGCGGTGAACTGTTCCGGGGTCGCCTGGCGGATGAACCGGACGAACTCGATGAACCGCTCGGCGTCCTTGGGTTCCACGGTGCCTTTCGGAGCGTAGCGATCGACGTAGTTGTCCCAGTCGTCGCCCAGATAAGGCACGCCCCGCATCATCTCCGGTTTCAGCAGCAGGCCCTTTTTCGTCCCCAGGGTCCGTTTCAGAAAATCTCCTTCAACCACCTCGACCAGCGTGTAAAGGCCAAGGTGCTGCTGGGTCAGTCGCCCGGGAATGGTCAGGTAGACGCGGGCAAAGGCAGTGCGCGGTGCCGGAAGGCCTGCCCGACGGAACAGTTCATAGGCGAGCGCCTCCCGCATCTGGGTGGCGTCATTGACGTTGTTGTTGAAGGACAATTCTTCGATCCCCATGAAACGTCGGTTGGTCGCTCCCCGATCGAAATCCAGCTTGAACGGACGCTTGAAGGGGTTCGGAGCCCGGACCAGGGAACTCACTCCCTTGAATCGGAGGGCCACATTGGTGTGGATCACTCCGGCGGCTTCGAACGTGCAGTTCGCCCAGCGATCATCTCCTGCCACGCCTCCGGGCTGCGGTCCACTTTCGCCCCCGAAGACCCCTTGCCTGATCCCCCCGATCAATTCCGGGTTGCCGCTGCGCTGCGACGGCCCACCTCGGGCGTTGAGTGTTTTCCAGTCCGCGGCGGGAATGGTCAGGCGGATCGTCCACAGGTTGGTCAGGCCGAAGAAAGAGGCCTGCTGGGCGGCATGGGCAGTCGATTGCCGCGCCCACCCGACGAATCCGGGGGTCAACAGCAGTCCCAACAGGAGCAAGAGGCAGCGCTTCACAGGATCCAGCGGTAACCCGTCCCCAGCGGGAAAGTTTCCCGCGCGTTTCACGCCTTTTCAGCAGTCCCACACCGGACCCACCACCCGCACGCACGGGCGTTTCCCGTGGTTTCGATCGCCGAACCACAGGCCGCAAAACATCCCGAGCCTCGGCAGGGTCCGAAGGGTTGTCGATGCCGAATCCCCGGGGGAGATCGACGGGCGCATCCTGACACTGCCCCCGGTGGTCTTTCCCTCGCCTCACCGGCGGCCCAGATCCCGCGCCGAAGTTTTGACCGCGGATATCGCGGATGACACGGATGGAAACACCTGATGGCGAATGTGCCTGTCGCTTCGGCATTCGCGTTCCTCCGTGCGTCCGCTCCAACCCAGTACCGGCGGGCCGCCGGTACCCC
>CAMCFL010000119.1 GCA_945873715.1 Akkermansia muciniphila | reverse complement strand
CACGAATGTAGGCCCGCTGCCCTCAGCGGGCGCTTTCACATCGCCGCCTGAGGGCAGGCGGCCTACATCCATGACAAGCTCAAGATGCACCCTGGGGTCGGGCGTCCTCGCCCGCTTTGGAGAGAAGGGTTCCACGTGGCCCCATGATCGACTACCCGATGTTCGGACTCGCGGAGTTCGTCCCTCCAGAGCTCGTCCTTCCAAGGCTTGAAACTCCCGCCCTTGAAACTTCCCCCTCAGTGCTCCACCCGCTTGAAGGCCGCCAGGGCGGCGGCGAGTTGGGCGGGGCTGTGTTCGGAACGGACCTTGCCGATGGCGGCGGTGGCGAGTTGATCGCAACGCTCATTCCATTTGTGGCCTGCGTGACCCTTGAGCCATTGCCAATCCACCTCGTGGCGTCCGACCAGGACGTCGAGTTCGCTCCAGAGATCCTGGTTCTTGACCGGATCCCCCTCCTTCGTCCGCCAACCGCGTTTCCTCCAGCTCTTGATCCAGGTGGTGATGCCCTGACGCAGGTAGTCGGAGTCAGTGAAGATCTGGACCGCGCACGGGCGGTTGAGCGCCTTGAATCCGTGGATGGCCGCCTGGAGTTCCATCCGGTTGTTGGTGGTGGCGGCCACGCCACCGGACAGCTCCCAGGCCTTGTCCTTGTACATGACCACGCAGGCCCAGGCACCCGGTCCCGGGTTCCCCTGGCAGCCGCCGTCGGTGTAGATGGTGACTTGGGGCTTGAGACTCACGCCACGACCTCGGTGCCGACGCCAGCATCGGTGAAGAGTTCAAGCAGCAGGCTGTGCGGCAGGCGGCCGTCGATGAACTGGACCTTCTCCACCCCGGCGCGGAGGGCTGACACCGCGCTGTCCACCTTCGGGATCATCCCTTTGTCCACGATGCCGGCGCGTTTCAATCCATCGACCTCGCTGACCGCCAGGTGGGAGATCAGCGTCGCCGGGTCCTTCGGATCGCGGAGCAGGCCCGGGACATCCGACATGAAGGTCAGTCGTCGGGCTTTGAGGGCGATGGCCGCCATGGCGGCGGCGACATCGGCATTGCAGTTGTACACCTGACCGTCCTCGCCACGGGCCGTCGGGCTGATGACGGGAACGAAGCCGCGTTCGATGCACTCCAGGAGCGGGACGATGTTCACGGCGGTGACTTCTCCGACGAACCCGATGTCCACTGGATTGCCGTTGGCGTCTTTCAGCCAGAGCCTGCGGCAGGTGAAGATGTCGGTCCCGGCAAACCCGACCGCCTGGCCGCCGAGCTTCTGGATCATGCGGACGATCTCCGGGTTGATCTCGCGGGAGAGCACCTGATCCACCACGGCGACGGAGGTGGCATCGGTGACGCGCTGGCCCTGGATGAACTCGGTCTTCACACCGGATTTCTCCAGGGCTCGGGTGATGGCCTTCCCCCCGCCATGGACCACCACCGGATTGATGGAGACCGCTTCGAGGAACACCACGTCGCGGGCGACGCCGGAGCGGACGGATTCATCGGGTGAATCCATGAAGCTCCCGCCGTATTTCACGACGAAGGTGGCACCGTCGAACCGTTGGATGTAGGGGAGCGCTTCGAGGAGCGTCGCGGCCTTGGAGATGACGTCTTGCATGGAGAAAGTGGGCCGAGTTTGAAGATTTCAGTTTCAAGTTTGAAGTTTGGGGACGAGTTCGGACGCATCGCCCCGGGTCGGGACGGCTCCACCC
Organism: Akkermansia muciniphila; assembly: GCA_945873715.1. Lineage (GTDB taxonomy): Bacteria > Verrucomicrobiota > Verrucomicrobiia > Limisphaerales > UBA9464 > UBA6176. The sequence goes on along the minus strand of CAMCFL010000119.1, from coordinate 6,307 downwards.
TTGAATCTTGAAACTTGAATCGATCCAGGCGTTAGCCGCCGAGGGTCGTCGGATCCGTGACGTCGCCCTTGTTGTAGTCCACGTAGGCTTCGGTGAGGTCGGCGGCGTAGAGGACGGCTTCGCCCTTGCCGAGGTTGAGGCGGAGGTGGAGGTCGAACTCCGTCGGGGCGGCGGCCTGACACAGTTCCGCAAAGGTGGCCTTGGTAGGTTGTCCGCGGCGGAGGCTCCACAGGATCTTCTTCGAGCCCGGCGCGCTGTAGCCGATGTCCACCTTGTCCTCGACCACGGTGGCGGCGCTGTAGCCGAGGGCGTCGATGATCCGGCCCCAGTTGGGATCACCGCCGTGCCAGCTGGTCTTGACCAGGGAACTGTTGCCGACCGCGCGGGAGGCGGCATCGGCTTCCGCGATGGAACGGGCACCGGTGACGCGGACCGTGACGACCCGGTGCACGCCTTCGCCGTCGCGCACGATCATCTTCGCCAGCGAGAGGCAGACGTGGTCGAGGGCGGTCTGGAAGGCGGCGAAGTCCTTGTGCTTCGTCGATTTGATCCGGTCGTTCCCCGCCAGTCCATTGGCGAGGACGAGTACGGTGTCGTTCGTGCTCATGTCGCCATCGACGGTGATGCGGTTGAACGAACGGGCCACCGCTTCGGTGAGTGCCTTCTGCAGGGTGCGCGCCTCGACGGCGGCGTCGGTGGTGATGAACCCGAGCATGGTCGCATGCAGGCCGGTGGGCAGGGCGGCGGGGCGTGCGCCGGTGGGGCTCATGCCGGGCTGGATCATGCCGGCACCCTTGCAGGTTCCGCCGATGCGGACGGTTTTTCCACCCAGCTTGAATTCGACGGCCACCTGCTTCGGCTTGGTGTCACTGGTCATGATCGCCTCGGTGGTGCGGTGGGCGTGCTCGACGGTGGATCCGAGCTGCGTGGCGCAATCGATGATGCCCGTCCGGACCTGGGGCATCGGCAGGGTGACGCCGATCCGCCCGGTGGAGCCCACCAGGACGTAGCCGCGGGGAAGGCCGAGCGTCGTCTCGGTCAGATCGACCATCGCGAGGGCATCCTTCATGCCCTGGCGTCCGGTGCAGGCATTGGCATTTCCCGAGTTGATGACGATGGCCTGGGCGATGCCCTTGGCGGTGCGGGGGACGCACACTTTCACCGGTGCCGCGCAGATCTGGTTGGTCGTGAACAATCCGGCCACCGCGCACGGGACGTCGGAGACGATCAGGGCGAGATCCCGCTTCGGGCCCTTGTCGGATCCCTTGCCGGTCCCGAGGCGTTTGATGTCGCAGAACACACCGCCGGTCCGGAATCCCTTAGGGGCCGCCACAGCGCCCTCGATGGGCGCGAGCTTCAGTTTCATGTTGCGGGGAGAGTTGAAACAGAACGGGAGGCGCGGGGGAAGGGAGTTTTCCATCCGGCCCCCCTCAAACCGAAGGCTTGAAAGTTCCGGTCCGAATCGCCGAACTTCCGACGGCGCCCCGACTTTTCCGGATCGCCCCATACCATTACATGAGTCTGCAACGAGTTACTTCGGTGGCGGCCGCGGCGATGATCGCGGGAACAATGTGTGCCCAGGACAAGCCTGACCTCAAGGATCCCAAGATCCGCTCCAGCTACGCGCTGGGGACGGACATTGGCACCAACCTCAAGCGCCAGGATCTCGATCTCGACGCCAAGTCGTTGGCGGCGGGCATCTCGGATGCCTTCGCCGGCAAGTCGGCCCTGACGCCGGCAGAGGTCCAGGAAACGCTGGCGGAACTGCGCAAGCAGGTCATGGCCCAGATGGAGACCAAGGCCAAGGCAGCGGGAGGCAAGAACCTCAAGGAAGGGGAAGATTTCCTCGCGGCCAACGCCAAGAAGGACGGCGTGAAGACCACGGCTTCCGGTCTCCAGTACAGGGTTCTCAAGGCCGGCACCGGCGCGACGCCCAAGCCTTCGGACGAGGTCAACGTCCATTATCACGGCACGTTGATCGACGGCACGGTGTTCGACAGTTCCGTCGAGCGCGGTGAGCCGATCTCGTTCCCGGTGACCGGCGTGATTCCCGGTTGGGTCGAGGCCCTCCAGTTGATGAAGGTCGGCGACAAGTGGCAGGTCTACATCCCCTCCAAGCTGGCGTACGGCGAGCGCGGATCCGGTCCCAAGATCGGGCCGAATTCCGCCCTCATCTTCGACGTGGAACTGCTCGGGATCGGTGCCGCCAAGTAAGGCGAATTGGCGGAACGGGGGGTTGGCGGCCCGTCAGCACCGCGGAGAGCTCAGGAGAACGGGCCGCCACGGACCGAATAGGAGGGGCGGGCCGCCCCTCCCCCCTTTACCGTTGGTCGGATCGTTCGACCTTCGGGACGCCCCTTTTTCTTGCCCCGACTTTCAGGCGATCCGGGCACGAAAAAGGCGGCCCCGATCAACGGGGCCGCCATGAAGTCGAAGCAACCAGGCCTCAGGCCTTCTTGCCTTCGTCCAGGCTCACGGCCTTGTAGCCGCCCTTGGCCTTGAAGCCGATCAGGATGAGCAGGTAGAGGACCGCCATCACCATCGGAACGAAGGCCGTCACGCGCAACGCGCTCTTGCCGCCGACCAGTCCGGCCGCATCCACGACCGGCTTGTCCGTGGCGGCGGTGGCACCCGCACCCGCCCACCAGGCCACGAGCTTCTCGTGGTTCGCATCCGTCCGCTTCTCCTTGGCCAGCACTTCGGTGGTCCGGCCCAGTTCCTTGCCGCCATCGGCAAGGATGCCGACCTTGGCGCTGTTCAGACCGACGGTCTTGAAGGTGAGGAAGCTGTTCGTGCCATCTGCCTTGTAGCGCTCATAGGTGGCCGCCGACTTTTCCTTCAGGTCGGCCGAGGCGAAGTAGTCCTGCTTGAAACCGATGCCCGGGCCGCCCAGCAGTCCGGCGCTCAGCATCCCGACGCCGCCGATGGCACCGATGGTGATCGCACCGCCACGGGGGAAGCGCTCGGAGACGACGCCCAGCATCGTCGGCCAGAGGAACGTCTTGCCGATGCCGTAGACGGAGGCGGCGACGACGCACAGCATGACGGTGTCCGCCTTGCTCAGCAGCGTCAGGCCGATGGCACCGAAGCAGGCGCTGACGAACAGCAGGCCGATCGGAGAGATGCGGTGAACGATCGGGCCCGCGAAGAATCGCAGGATGAACATCAGCGCCGAGGTGTAAACGAACAGCAGGAGACCCTTTTCCTTCGAAGCCATGATGCCGCCCGTGATGCTGCTGATCCACGAGTCGGTCCCGAGTTCCACGTAGCCGACCATGGCGTGGATGAAGAGGAGCAGCAGGAGGAACGGAGCGGCGAACTCGGAGAGCATCGAACCGAAGCTGACGCCGTGCACGCTGGCCTCGGACTTCGGGAAGCGCTGGCCCATGCACATCAGGCCGTACAGGACGACCGGGATCAGGAACAGGGACATCTGGATTTCCCACCGGACCTTGCCGACCATCGCGAACGAGGCGAGACCGCCAACGATCAACCCGGCGGGCCAGCCCGCGTGCAGGATGTTGAGGAAGTGGGTCTTGTTCTTCGGGAACAAGGTGGCCACCAGCGGATTCACCACCGCCTCGGCCAGGCCGTTGCCGATGGCGAAAAGGAACATTCCCCAGTAGAGGCACTGGAAGGCCGCGTCCTTGCCGCTCGAGGCAAACAAGGGGGTCGCCGCCAGCGTCAACGCCGCCGAGAGGAAGTGACAGAGGAAGGCGAGGATCATCAGCTTGCCATACCCGATGATGTCGGCCAGCAACGCACCGATCAGGATCACGATCCCGAAGCCCACCAACCCGCCGCCCGTGATCTGGCCCAGCTCGGTCTGGGTAAACCCAAACTGGATGCCCCAGTCACCCAGGATGCCGCCGCGGATGGAGAATCCGACGCCGGCGGCCAGGATGGCCATGAATCCCGCCCACAAGAGGCGTCCTGCATTTGGGGCGATGCCCTCGTTGGAACTGCTCATATGATGTCTGAGTACTGATTATTGCCTTGGCCCGATTGAATATCCGCACCACGGGACGGTTGACGACACGGTGCAACCCCGGACGTAGCAGCGGAAGATGCCGTGTAGTGAACGCCGGGGGGGGCGGTGAGTGCAACGGAAAAGACCGACACGGAAAAGAACGGTAGCGGGACGCCGAAGCAACTCACGAACGGGGGTGCCGGCGGCCCGCCGGCACTGGGCGGGAGCGAGAGGGAGTTCACCGCAGGGGACGCCGTTTGAACAACGATGAAGCAACGGCAGCAACGATCGGACCGGTTCAATTCCCCACGTCGCATCCGTTGCGCCGTGGTTGTAGACCCTCCCTCTTGCGTCCATGGGGGATGGCCGCGGAGAAGCAGAGAAGCGGAGATCGCAGAGGGACGGGACTCCTTTTCCAGGGACAGACCGTCCGTGGGATCCCCCTGCATCCCATGAACGGGTGCCGGCGGCCTGCCTCCATGACCAAATCAATGTCCCTGGCCCGGCGGGTGCCTCTTGAGTTTGTTGTCAGGGAGGTAGGCCCGCTGCCCTCAGCGGGCGTTTTCACATCGCCGCCTGAGGGCAGGCGGCCTACACGCATGCCAAACTCAAGATGCCCGTGGCCCGGTGTGGGCTGAGTTTGCGGATTGATCCGAGAGGATGTTCCGGAATAATTGTTTCATCGGTGAGGTCCGATGATTGACGAGAATCCCGAACGGGCCTCCTCCCACTCATGAGAGTCTCCCTTCTCCACACCGTCATCCCCGGACTGTTGGGGCTGATGATCGGCACCTCTGCCCAGGCCGTCTCCATCCAGGTGATCCTCGCCACCGATCAGATTCCAGGCGATGCCGAGACCTTTCGTGTGGCCACTGTGAGTGGCGGGATCTGGGATCGTGGTGGGCGCATCCTCATGAGCGGCCGGTATCGGCCGGCATTTCCAGGAGCGATTGATCGGAACGCCACTTGGGTTTCCTCCGGTCCTGGTGCCACGCGGGAATTGTATGCCGACGGCGACAGTGTTCCCTACTTCTCGATGCCGGTCGGGGGACCGGTCATAGCCATGTCCGTACCGATCGTGCAACCGCGCTATCGCGGGTACGTTCCACCGGCCAGCCACTGGGCTTGGATGAGTGCTGTGGTCACCCGGCTTCCCGAGATTCCAGAGAGCGTGGCCTGCTGGGTGGACTGGCTTGAAGGGCCGCCCGGGCATCCGGCGACGCAGTTCATCGTGAACGACCTGGAGGAGCATATCGACGGCGCGGAGCGCTTCACCCGCCCTGAGATTGCCGGAGCCATCATCCGGGAGCGTGCTTCGGCGGCGGGACTTGGGTCCGACGTCACCTTTGTGCAGCCCGACGGTGGTGGCGTGCAGATCTTCGTCAACGGGTCCTACTCGGGAGCCAGCAGTGGGCGGAGTGGTTCCGTGGTCTGGATTGCACGCTCCGATCTTGCGCCCGTGGCCTCTGAACGCCGGGGCGTGGTGCGCATGATTGCAGCCAGTTCCGGCATGCGATTGCCGAGTCTTCCGGGGGGCACCCACTCCTCCATCCGAGTCATGGGCGTTGACCTGTCAGAAAACCTGCTGTGGGAAGTGGGGGGTGACGATGGGATTGCGGTGATGCGCGGAGATCTCGGTGCCTGGACGCCGTTGCTGTCGCCCGGCATGGCCGCGCCGTCGGTCCGGGGAGGGGTTCCCTCGGCGACGACTCCGATCGCACGGCTGGACTGGATCAGCCTGGTAGCTCATGGGGCGGGGATCCTGACCCACGCGACCTACGCGGGCACAGCTGGAGACATGGCCAACCGCGTCGCACTCCTGATGCACGATGGGACCGTGCCCCGACTGAGGGCGTTCACCGAGGAAATCGTCGATGGGACCGCCCCGGGAACCCGGGTTCAGAATCTTTCGGTCGGAGCCCACGACGCGCCCGATCCATCGCGGATCTCGTTCATTGGATCCGTGCGCGGTGGAACCCAGCCGTTCGAAACCCAGGCGCTCCTCCAAGCGAGCGAGTTCGGCGTCCGGTTGCTCGCGCGGCAGCAGGATCCCTTGCCGGTTCCGGCGAACGTCGATCGCATCGTCCGGTTCCTCCTTCCGGTGGTCTCGGCGGCACCGGACGGGCGGGTGGCTTTCGCTGCGGAGACGGAGTTCCTGGACGGCAGCCGACGCGAAATCCTGTATGTCGTCACGCCCGGGCTTCCGAATCGGTACGACGTCCTCCTTGCCTCCGGCGACACGTTCACCGTCCAGACGCCGGAGGGCCCCCGCATCGCAACCGTCCGTCGTATCCATTCCGCCCAGTGGCGGCCGGGAACCTTCGACGTGCTCCTCGT
>CAMCFL010000118.1 GCA_945873715.1 Akkermansia muciniphila | reverse complement strand
CGGCACGACCCCATCGACCTGCGCCTGGTCGCCGCCCACCGGCTGAAGCGGCGTCCCGGTTCGGCGGAGACGGCGGCTCAGGCGATCGGGGCTCTCCCCGGAGGACCGACAATCGCGCCGGGGCGCGCGGGCCGGACCCTGCAGGCCCTCGTCGCTTTGACGGGGAAGCTGCGACAGGAAAAGCAGGACGGACGGCCCTAGACCGCCGCGTCTCCCCCGGCCGGGGATGTGGGCGGCTCGCCAGCGGTGGTCCCCTGATTTCCAAATGCCAGCGCCCCCCGTGCCGCCCGGGTGCCGGTGGCAAAGCAACCCTGGATCAGGTAGCCGCCGGTGGGTGCTTCCCAATCGATCATCTCCCCGGCCACGAACACGCCCGGGAGTCGACGCACCATCAAAAGGTCGTCCAACTCGGACCAGCACACGCCTCCAGCCGAGGAAATCGCCTCGCCGATGGGACGCGGCCGGGTCAACGGCAGTCGGCAGCCCTTCACCGCGGACGCAAGGGCCTCCGCCGATGCGAAGGGCTCCATCCCGGGCAGGTGTGCGAGAATGGCGAAGGCGGCATCCCCCAACTTCCAGCGGGACCGGGCCTCCGCCAGAAAGTTCTTCCGACACAATCCGAGCTTTCGAACCAGTTGCTCGACGGTGTGGGCAGGCTTGAAATCGATGACGATCTCCGGCTGCGGCATGGCCCTCAACACGGCACCGAGAGCATAGATGGCTCCCCCTTCCAGCCCGTAGCGGGTCACCTGGAGTTCCCCCTGCACCAGCGTCTCCCCGGCCCAGACGGCAACATTCTTCAAGGGCAACCCTTCGGCCTCCGCCAGTACCCCCGCCGGCCAGGGATATTCCCATCCGCAATTGGCCGATCTCAGCGGCGCCACTTTCACCCCCGCCCGTTCCAGCGTGGGAATCCAGGCCCCATCGGACCCGGTGTCCCGCCACGATCCACCGCCCAACGCCAGGATCACGGCATCCGCCTCGATCGACCTCGCCTCCCCATCGACATCGAAGTCCACCCGCCAGCCTTCCCCCGACCGCTCCAGTCCCGTCCATCGGTGCCGGAGGGCAAACCGGACGCCCGATGCCCGCAGCCGTTCCACCCAGCGACGGAGCAAGGGCGCGGCCTTCATCTCGCGAGGATAGACCCGTCCGGTGGTGGCGGCGAAGGTCTCGATGCCGAGTTCCGCCGCCCAGCTCCTCAACGCCGCTGGATCAAACTCGTCGAGGAGCGACGTCCAGATTCCGGCGGGCTGTTCCGGACCCGAGAAGCGGGTGACGAAACAATCCCGGGGTTCGTTGTGGGTCAGGTTCAACCCGCCGCGACCGGCGACGAGGAACTTGCGGCCCACCGAGGGCTTGGCGTCGAACAAGGTCACGTCTCCCCCGCCAGCGGCCGCCACCTCGGCCGCACGCAGCCCGGCGGGCCCACCCCCGATGATCGCAATGGTGCTCTTGATGCCGCCACTCAATCAGGGGGCGTCGCACGGAGCAACGATGGTGAGGACTGGTCCGATGACGGAGTCCAGTCCCATCCGCGCCAACCCCATTGCCCTCTCCGGGGCTCAGAATCCGTCGGGCGGCCGATTGTTGGAGTCCTGGCTGAGGTTGAGGACGCGGAGGTACTCCTGACGTTTGACGAACTGCGCATGGCCGTCGGTGAAGTTCATGGAGGCTCCGAGCTCTCCGTGGTTGTCGCCCTTGTCAGGCCAGTTGTTATGGGTGCTTCCGAGGTCGTCCGCAGCTCGGTCGTCGGCATCGAGCATCAGGAGGATGTTGGAGGGGCCCGGAGCCGACCCCCGGGCACCGGAGTAGCGGGTGATGATCTTTGAGTTCACTGAGGATTCGGTCTTCTTCAGGGTGACAACGGTCCCGTCGGCGCGACTGTCGGCCATGGTTCCGAAGATCTCGTAACTGGTGCCGAAGGCCTTCCGGTTGACCGCATTATCGGTCAGGTCATACACGTAGGTCGAAGAGGAGAACGGCTTCCGGTACTGGTTGGTCCGGATCGAATGCCGGGTGGACGGGCAGGTATAGCTCTTGAAGGGCCGGACCAGACCGGGCCAAAGCCAGGAGGCGTCGTCGTCGGAGGCGCTCCGGTCCGAGAATTCCGTAGGCTGGAAATCGGTCTGGGCCCAGGTCGGGGCGGTGAGATGGCCACGGTAGTCTTGGGCATAGAGGACCGAGGCGAGTCCGAGTTGCCTCAGGTTACTGATGCATCCGATGCGCCGAGCCCGCTCCTGGGCCTTGGAGAGGGCCGGGAGCAGCATGCCGGCGAGGATCGCGATGATGGCGATCACGACCAAGAGTTCGATCAGGGTAAATCCAGCGGAAGAGCGGCAAGGAATCGGGCGTCGCAAGTTCATGGCGATGGGAGCGTTGGTGGGAACCGAAAAAGAGGGTGGAACGCGGAAACCGAAGGGGTGCCGATGCACCCCTCCGGCCCCGGATTCAGGATGGGCTCAGGTCAGTCGGCGACTACGCGGTAGTAGGCACCATTGGCGGGCGGCTCGCCGTCGAGGAGAAGTCCGCGACCACCGGCATCGGTGGTGGCGTTGCCGACAGACTCATACGGGCCGGCGACCGTGCCGGAGCGGACGATCCGGTAGAGGACGCCCGGACTGCCGGTGAAGCTGATGCGGAGGGAGTCGCCCTGAAACACCGGGGTGTCGAGGGTGGCGGACTCCGCGGTTCCGGCCGGGGTATAGAAGACCCGCAGCCTCGGGCGTTCGCCCTCGGCAAGAAGCGGGTCCACGAAGCTGACGAACTTGGACGATCGGAAGCCCCAACCGTTGGACCCGCCGTTCAGGGGAAGCAGCGCCCAGCCATGGTTCGGCGCACCCGCCTGCCATGCGATCAGGTCTGCAGTGACCTCGACCGTGTTCACGGTCGCCTGGACATCGGGCTCCAGAGATCGGGACCCGATTGTGACCGAAGGTTCGATGGCGGCTTCGATGCCGTCGGCCTGGATTCCTTTATCCAACGAATTCCAGGTGGCGGCGGCATCATCCCAAGCCTGCAGCATCCGGTGGAAGGTTCCGCCATCGCCCATGTTGTCGGGGCCAACGGAGGGTAGGTCGAGAAGCGCCATCTCGATGCGCGCATTGGCGGGGACGCGAGTGGCAGCGTCGCCGAACACGTCCTCGAACCGGATGAGCGAGTGCACGCTGTTGGTTCCGGCCCCGTCCGGCCAGTCGGCCCAGAGGACATCGGAGGCCCCGAGCGGGGTTTCCGGCTGGGTATGCCGGAGGAGGGTGTCGCGGGTGCCGTCGTAGCCGAGGATGCCCTGTTGGAAGCTGGCAACCCGAGCGTCCGAGTCCGTCCACAGAACCCGCAAGCGAGGACGCTGGTTGATGTCGGCGATCTCTGACGGAGAGATGCCGGTGCCGTCGGTGCGCAGGGGCCATCCGAGGAAGACCCAGCCATGGTTGGTCTCGCCGCGGACCCAGGCGTGGACGTCCGGCGTGACACCGATCGTGGCAAAGCCAAGGGCGGTGGAGCCGCTGCCATCCTCGACGCCCAGTTGGGACTGGTATGCGGCGCGGGACTCGAAGTCGTCAGGGGAGACGCCCTGGCCCATGCTGTCCCACGTTTCCGCATCGCGATCCCAGGGGATCAGCATCCGGTGCATCCGGGCGCCGTCGCCCGGGTTGTTCACGTGGACCACGAGTTCGGCGAGCAGCACGGTGGCATTGGAAGGGATCTGCCAGGTGTTGGTGCCGACGAAATCGTCGAAACGGAGGAGGATCTGGGACTCGTTCGGGACCCCGCCATCGGGCCAGTCCATGAGTAGACCTTCGGCCGGGGACGGCGTCCGTCCGATGGGCCAGGCAGTGGAGCTTCCGACCTGGGAGAGGGCGATGTCGCCCGCGCCGCGGTAGAGGCCGTACCCGAAGTCGGCACCTTCCTGGAACTGGGTCTGGCGCACGCGTCCCACGCGCACGATCTTGTCCACCGTCCCCGATGCGCCGAGAGCGTCGTCGAACCGCACCACGAGAAGGCGGGGACCCGACGTGGTGCCAGTGGTGGCGAAGGTCGCGGAGCGCAGGACGTCCTCGATCACCGGCGCGGTGGCCGCGCTGCCGAAGCGGATGTCGAGGGGATCGGGAAACGCACCACCGGTGACGGAGCCGACCTCAATGCCGGCATGGAGCAGACGCGTTCCCTGAACTTCGACCGGGAAGCCGTTGGCGGCACCGGATCGGACTGACAGTTGGTCGCGGCCGGTGCCGCCGGAGGTGATGGAGACCGTGAGGCGCGCTCCATTGAAGCCGGTGGCATCGAGATCCGTCAGGGAAGCGCGGCCGTCGATCCCGATCGGCGGCATGCCGATTCCATAAAAGACAGCGCCGGAGGGGAGTTGAATGGTCGTTTCGTTGTCGAGGACCACGGCCGGGAGCGCAGTGTCACCGACGAGGTTGGTGTACACCGGGTCCACCGTCCTGAGCGAGTGATTGATGTTGAGAAGGAGTGTGGCCTGGTTGGTGGTGTTGTCCGGAGCGCTCAGGGTGATCACCTTCGGGGTCCGCCAGTCGTCGGGGGTGAACGTCAGCAGCGAGGGCGTGACCGTGACCGAGGCCGGGACCGCCGATGTGATGGCGAGCTGCACCTGGAGGTCCGGCTGGGTGCCCAGCGCGACCGTGTAGGTGATGGACTGCGATTCGACAACGGTGAGGGGGAGGGAGTAGTTCCAGACGACCCGGGACACGTCATCATCCTCGGTATCGCCCTGAATCTGCCGACCCGTGAGGCCGTTGAAATTGGGATCGTCCGAAACCGCCGGTCCGATACGGATGCTGAACGTCTGCAGACCGTCCTGGCGACCATCGTCCACACCTCGAACGGTGACGGTCTGGGCGACATTCCAGTTGCTCGGAGTGAACACGAGTTCGGCGGGATCTACCGCGGCCTCGTCCGCGGCGAGGGAAGCGATGGGGATCCGGACGGAACCGGCGGGCGGACGGCTGAGTTGGACCGAGGACGTGGCGGTCGAGCCCGCCTCCGTGACACGGAGTCCATCCACGGGGAAGGTCGTGATGCCGGCAGTTTCATCGTCGGAATTGACGCCGGGGATTCGGAGCTGCGGGGCACCGAGGAAGACGGCGTCGGATCCGTCTGCAACGGTCAGCACGATCGCGAAGTCGGCGGGGCCGTCCGCCAACGCGTCATCCTGGCCGAACACCGTCAGGGTCTGGGGCACATTCCAGTTTTCCGGAAGGAAAGTGAGCTGTCCCGGAGCGACCGTGGCCTCGTCGGGCCGCGTGGCCGTGACCAGCAGCGTGACCCGGGCGGAAGGCGGGACGTCGAGCACGATGTCCACCTTGGCGGTTCCGCCATTTTCGGTGGTGATGGCCGTCCGCGCAGGCATGGCGGACATTCCGGGGGTGGCACCGGGAATGTAGACGAAGGACGCGACGGGCTCGTTGGTGCAGGCCTCGAGCACGGGCGGGTACACGCCGGTATCACGATGCTCGAGGATCCAGCCGTTGCCGTCAGGCTGGTGGCTGAGGACGTTGTCGAAGTTGTTGGTGAACCCGCCCTCCATGGAGGTGATGAGCACGCCCGCCGCGGGCGAGCCCCCGGCGACGCCGAGGCGGAAGCGGCCGGGCTCGAGCTGGGTGATGGTGAAGCGGGGGACGTCGCCGCTGTGCAGAAGCACGACGGCGTTGGTCCCGGAGTCATCCACACCGAACCGGCCTGACACGACGTTGGTGTCGGAGCGGGGGATGAAGACGAAGGCTGCGGGATCCTGCTCCAGGGCGCGAGGGTTGGTGGCGCTGCCGAAGTTGTCCTTGATGTAGATCTCCCAGGTTCCGTCCGGGTTGACCGCGGAGAGGGCGAAATTGCCCTCGTTCTTCGCATGGTTCACGAGCAGCACACCCGAGTTGGTGGAGCTGATTCCGAGGGTCCTCAGGTCCACGCGCGACCGTCCGGCGGAGATGCCTCGGAAATGGGTGCCCAGCACCAGGCCGGGGGAGCCGATGAAGAAGTTGTTGGTGGCACCGTTGGAACGGTTCGCGTTCCGGGCGAAGCCCGCGGTCCAGTTCTTGAAGGGGAAATAGGCCGCGGAAACGTTCATGTTGTACTCGGCGCGATCCGTCGTCGCGTCCTGAACCACTGCCCAGTAGCCCGCCGCTCCGTAGTCGAACGAAGGCGCCGCATAACCCAGCAGGTTCTCCAGTTCCCCGTTGTCGCGTCCGTTCTCGGTCACCGAGACGAGCAGCAACCCTGCCTCCACGTCGTCCGTTCCGGTGTCCCCGACCTGGAGGTTGTAGTCACCCCGGTTTGATCCAGGCCGGATCCGCAGGTCGTTGATGGCAAGGGTTGCCTCCACTGTCACCGAGTCCACGGAGTTCGCCGTGTCGTTCTGGATGACGGAGAGGTTGATGGCGGAGATGCCGTGTGGGGGAGTCACGCCCGCCCTCGCGGGAACCCAGGTCGCGCCGGCAAGTCCAACCGCACCCGCCAGGGCGATCCAGCTTCGGACCTTTCGTTGTGCCAAATGCCAGGAGATCATCTTGTCTGAGCTTCGTCATTTCATCGTCTACAGGAGTTTCCCGTCGCGGCGAAAACCGCCCAACGGGACGAGCTGCACCTTACCTTCCTGCGGGCGGGCGGGGGCACCGACGATGCCGCAACAATCCCAAGGCGTTCAGAATGCCCGCCGGTGACGACGAGTCACTTCGCTGTCCTTGAATTGGCATCGATGACGATTGGGTGCATCCTGAGCTGGTCATGGGTGTAGGCCGCCTGCCCTCAGGCGGCGATGTGAAAACGCCCGCTGAGGGCAGCGGGCCTACATCCATGACGACCAACTCAAGATGCACCCAAGACGATTCCATTGCGCCGGTGCGCCTGGTGCGGCGAAGGCGGGGTCTGATGGAGTCGCTGGTTGCGCCTGAGCTCCGGCTCTACGGCCGCATATGGAAGCTGCGGACGGGCAGCGGCATCGGAATCGAATCCCCCTTCACGCTCCGCCATAGGATCTCGTTGAGCGCGAACATCGGGATCAGGTCGTAGTCCGAGAAATCCATCAGCGCCGACTCGGCCGCCCCGGGAGAAGCCTTCGTATTCTTCGCATTCACGTCCACCTCGGGAGGCAGGTGAGTAAACGGGGTCGTATCGAACGTCCCGCCAAAGGCGGGATACATGGGGGTTGCGGCGGCGTCGTGCTGCGTCATCGGCGGCAGGCCGAGGAGCAGTTCCATGCTCCGCAACATGGAACTGGTGGTGTAGAGGGTGTTGTCGACGATGCCACGGCGGCCATAGGGGCTGATCACCAGTCCGGTGGTCCGGCGAGCATCCACGTGGTCCGCACCATCCTGAGCGTCGTCTTCGATGATGAAGATGGCCGTCTCAGGCCAGTAGCGGCTGTGGGTGACGCGTTCCACGAGTTGGCCCACCGCCCAGTCGTTGTTGGCGACTGCAGCCACGGGCGTCGGGGCGCCGGCCTTGGTGCCCTGGGTGTGATCCTCACCGAGACTCATCACGATGAAGTTTGGAAGGCGGAGATTCGGGTTCTTCGAGGCGTAGTTGGTTTCGTACCGGTTGAACTCCTCGATGAAGGCGCGGACGTTGTCCGTGTCGCGCATGCCGGCGAGGCGGAAGTTCGGGCAGACATGCCCGACCAGTCCGCCGACGCCCTGAGCCGCCTCCATCTGGCTCCCGTCGCTGGTCCGCGCCGCATACTCGCCGTAGGAGCGATAGGTCAATCCCTTCCGCGCCGCATTGTCCCAGAGATGACCTGAGGATGGGATCGACGCCCGGGTCGCCGAGGCGCGGCTGATGCCGCCGTAGTTCGGGGGCCAGAGCTTCTCGTTGAAATCGGTGGCGTAGCCGGCATTGGACCAGGAGTGGCCGTCGACGCTCACCTCGGCATCGCAGTAGAGGTTGTCGAAGAGGAGGTACTCTTCGGCCAGTCGATGCTGGTTGGGCGTCACCTGACGTCCGAAGAGCGTCAACCTCGGGTCACCGTTCCCCTGGGGGAGGTCGCCGAACACCTGGTCGTAGGTGCGGTTCTCCTTGATGATGT
>CAMCFL010000117.1 GCA_945873715.1 Akkermansia muciniphila | reverse complement strand
CATTCCCGAGAACCGGCCATCCACCCGGTACGCCACCCAGATCGACATGGCCGGCGGGAACCCGGCAGAAGTAGCGGTCGAGGTCTCGATTCCCCCAGGGACCCTCAGCCGCATCCAGACCTGGACGCGTTGACCCGGGCCCCGGAGTTCCTCCTTGCCGCGCCCACTTTGCCCTGCAAAGCTGTTTTCAAGAATGGATCCGCGTGAAGCTTTGGACGAGTTGGGCACCATCCGTCTGCTCATGGAGCGGTCGGCTCTGTACCGGCGCGCCCTCAGCCCCATCTGCCTCGCCATCGGAGTCCTCGGCACCGTCGCGGCTGCCATCCCCCAACTGGCCGTCATCAATGGATCCAAGGGCTTCGCCGGATGGTGGCTCGGAACGGCGGCACTGGCACTCGCGCTGGCCTTCACCATCGCTCGTCGCCAGGCCATGGGCGCGGCGGAAGCGTTCTGGTCCCCGCCCACCCGGCGGGTGACGGCCGCCGTCCTGCCTCCGCTGGCGGCCGGTGCCCTCCTCGCCGTCCCTTTCCTCCTCGGCGAAGACTGGGCACGTCGGGTCACCTGGCTCCTCCCGGCCCTCTGGATGGTCCTTTACGGCTGTGCCCTGCACGCCGCCGGATTCTTCATGCGGCGCGGGATCCGACTTTTCGGATGGACCTACATTCTCGGCGGCAGCGGCCTGCTGCTCTGGTGGACCTGTCCGCTGAACCAGTTCCCTCCGGTGGCCCATTCCCACCTGGCCATGGGTCTCGGTTTCGGCGGCGGGCACCTCGCCTACGGCCTTTACCTGCACTTCACGGAAAAGGACGCTTGATCGTGAATCCCGAGCCTTTCCTCCAACTCGACCGGGTGATCCACGAGAAGGTCCGACTGGCCATCATGTCGATGCTCGCCGCCAGTCCGGACCTCTCGTTCACCGAGTTGCGGGAGACGCTCCACCTGACCGACGGCAATCTCACCTCCCACCTTCGGACCCTGCAGGAATCCGGCTACCTGGCCGTCACCAAGGCCTATCAGGATTCCCGTCCGCTCACCACCTGTTCGCTGACCCCCAGCGGAAGGAAGGCATTCGCCGACCACCTCGGTCGCCTGGAGGAAATCGTCCGTCAGGCCCGCCTGATTCCCTGAGCGTTTCCAACGCGTCCAACCTTTGAACAATCTGGCCACCCCTCTGTCCGCATACTTTGTGTATGCAAAGCATACCATGAAACTCCATCGCGCATCCCATCTCGGCTGGTGCTTTGGCGTCCGTGATGCCGTCCGGGACGCCCAGCTCGCCGCCACCTCCGGCCCCGTCACCATCCTCGGTGAACTCGTCCACAACCCTGCCGTCCTCGAGGACCTGCGCCAGCGGGGCATCCTCACCCGGCACGATCCGGCGGACCTGACCACCCAGCGGGTGCTCATCACCGCCCATGGTGCCTCGCGTCATCGGATCAACTCGCTCCGTGAACTCGGCCTGGAGGTGACCGAGACGACCTGCCCGCTCGTCCACAAGGCCCACGCCGCCCTCGACAGCCTCGTCCGGCGCGGATGCCACCCGGTGATCATCGGCCAGCGCCACCACGTCGAGGTCCGCGGTCTCGCCGAGGATCACCCGGGATGCGACATTGTCCTGACCGAGGCCGAGATCGATGCCCTGCCCTCCCAACCGATCTTCGGGGTCGTCAGCCAGACCACCCAACCCATCGCCCGGGTGCGGGAACTGTTGCACCACCTCAAGACCCGGTTTCCCGAGGCGGAAGTGCATTTCCGCGACACCGTCTGCCAGCCCACCAAGGACCGACAGCAGGCAGCCGAGGATCTCGCCGCCACCTGTACGGTGGTGGTGGTGGTCGGAGGACGGCACAGCAACAACACGCGGCAACTGGCCGCCACCTGCGGAAAGTTCTGTGCCCGGGTCCATCACGTCGAATCCGCCGGAGAAATCAGCCCCGACTGGTTCAATGCGGAAGATCAGGTGGGATTGACCGCCGGCACGTCCACGCCGGACGACGCGATCGAATCCGTCGAAGCCCGGCTGCGGGAGATTGCCGCGGCGCACACGAACGGGCGGGCCGCCCATTCCCCCGCAGCTTGACCGCTGATCTGGGAAGCCGGAGGTCCATCCGCAGATGGCGCAGATAACGAAGCCATTTCCAGCCGGATTGTTCTCGCGGCCGAGGTGGGACCGTTTTCCGCTCACAGGACCCAGCGCTTGCTCATCTGCGGATCATCAACTGCCGTTGCGAGTTTAATCCTCCTGTGTCTCGTCGCAGTGCCAGCCGTGCCGGCGAGCCGCCGGCACCCCCGGCTCTGACGGGTGCTGGGAACTGGATTCTGGGAACTCGGTTCTCACCCGTCCGACAAACCGGTTGCTGTGGGTGGGCGTCGAACATATCGTCCGCACACGTATGAATTCGGCGCCCCCCTCTTCCAGTAATACCTGGCTGATCCTCACCTTCCTGACCGTGTTCTCCTGGGGGGTCTATGGCATTCTCCTGCACAAGGGCCAGACCTTGATGCAACCCGTCGGCGGTGCCGCCATCCCGGCCGTCATCCTCCGCTACAAAGCCTTCCTCTTCGTCGGGGTCGCGTACTTCCTGGTGGCCGTGCTGGCTCCCCTGTTCATCCTGATGTCCAAAGGACAGGCATTCACCGGCTACACGCCGAATGGCGCCCTCTGGTCGCTGATCGCTGGCATCGCGGGTGCGGTTGGCGCCTTCGGCGTCCTGCTGGCTTTCGCCGAAGGCGGCAAGCCCCCCGCGGTCATGTCGATCGTGTTCGCCGGTGCGCCGCTGGTAAACGCCCTCATCGGCACGATCCTGCACCCGCCCGTCAAGGGTTGGGCCTCGGTAAAGCCGCAGTTCTGGATCGGCATCCTCTTGGCCGTCACCGGCGGGTTTCTCGTTGCGCGGTTCAATCCCGGCAGTCCTGCACCGGCTCCGAAGCCCACTGCCGGATCCGCCCCCACGACTGCGACGCCCAGCCACTCCTGACCCGTGGCCCTGGGAACCGCCGTCGCCCGAGACGCTTCCGCCCTGGCAGCGCTGCGCGGGCTTGTCGTCGAGTTGCGTGATCGCAATCCGTTTTACACACGGAAGCTGCGCGGCATCGACCTTCCCCCGCTGCCTTCATCCCTGGCGGATTTTGCCGCCCGGTTTCCCTTCACCACCAAGTCGGAACTGGTGGAAGACCAGGGAGCGAATCCGCCTTACGGAACGGCCCGGTCGGAAGCGGTGGAACGGTTTACCCGGTGTCACCAGACGAGCGGCACCACCGGAGCGCCGCTGCGTTGGCTCGACACGCCGGAATCGTGGTCGGCGATGACGGAAGACTGGGTGGAAGTGTTCCGCCAGGCAGGATTGCACTCCACCGACCGCGTGCTCTTCGCCTTCAGCTTCGGACCGTTCCTGGGCTTCTGGCTGGCTTTCGAAGCGGCGTTGCGGATGGGGGCGATGTGTATTCCGGGAGGCGGCATGGGCAGCGCGCTCCGTGCCCGGGTCCTGCTGGAGAACCAATGCACCGTCCTGTGTTGCACCCCGACCTACGCCCTGCACCTGGCCGAGGTCCTGCGGGCGGAAAACCTGGATCCAGCGGGGAGCCGGGTTCGGTTGCTGGTGGTTGCCGGCGAACCCGGAGGCAGCCTGCCGGCAACCCGCACGCGCCTCGCCGAGGCCTGGCCCGGCGCGCGGATCTTCGATCATCACGGCATGACCGAGGTCGGCCCCGTCACCCACGAGGATTCCCAACACCCCGGCAATCTCATTGTTCTGGAGCGGAGCTTTTACGCCGAAGTCATCAACCCGGAGACCCTGGTTCCCCTGCCCGAGGGCGAGAAAGGCGAACTGGTGCTGACCACCCTGCGACGCCGGGCCTGTCCGCTCCTGCGATACCGGACCGGCGACCTGGTCTGCGCCCTCCGTACGCCCTCCGGCCTGACCCTGGCAGGCGGGATCCTCGGTCGGGTGGACGACATGGTCGTGGTCCGGGGCGTGAACGTCTATCCCTCCGCCGTGGAACAGGTCATCCGGGAGTTCCCGGAGATCGACGAGTTCCGGGTGACCCTGGATCTCCTCTCGACCCTTCCGGAACTCTCGATCGAGATCGAAGCCGGCCCGCCGACGGCCGCGGCAGTCGCGGACCGACTCCAGGCCGCCCTGGCCCTGCGGATCCCGGTGGAAGCCGTTCCCGAAGGCTCCCTGCCCCGCTTCGAACTCAAGGCCCGACGATGGCGCCGCATCCGGTGACCATGCCCGTCACCCCCCTCGGGAATCCCGGTCAACACCGCTTCGGTGGAGGCCACATTCGCAGTTCCCCAAAAAACCCCTTTCCCCGCAAAGCATCCGACCTCACATTCGCCCGTCTTTTTCTATGGACGTAAGACTTCCGAACATCGGCGAAGGAGCCGAGGGCTCCGTGGTCAGTATTGTCGTCAAGCCCGGCGACACCATCACTGCAGGCCAGACGATCATCGAGGTGGAGACCGGCAAAGCCATCGCAGGCGTGCCGTCTCCGACCGCGGGGGTCGTGGGCGAGATCAAGGTCACCCAAGGCCAGAAGGTCACCCCGGGCACCGTGATCCTGACCCTCACCGGTGCCGCAGGTGCCCCGGTGGCGACCACTTCAGCGGGCGCTCCGACTGCCAAGCCGGCTGCCGCAACCCCGGTCCGTCGGGCTGCCGCGCCCATCGTCGAGGACGATGAGGACGACTTGCCCGTCGATGACGGTGCGAACGACGGCCCCATCCCTGGCGCTTCGCCCTACGTCCGCAAGGTCGCCCGGGATCTGGGGATCAAGCTGTCCCGGATCCGCGGATCCGAGTCCGGCGGACGGGTCACCATTGAGGACCTGGGCCGGTACATCGCGAAACTCGAACGGAAGGTCATCCGTGCGGGTCGCTACGCCGAGGAACCGAAAGGGTTGAGCTTCGAACCGGTCAACGTGGACTTCGCGCAGTACGGGCCGGTCAGCAGTGAACCGCTCACTCCGCTGCGCAAGATCATCTCGGCGCGGATGGTGGAGAACAAGGTCTCCCTGCCCCACGTCACGCAGTTCGACGAAGTGGACATGACCCGCATCGAATCGCTGCGGGCCGCCTACAAGGCCGCCTACGAGAAGGCGGGTGCCAAGCTTTCACCCACGCCGTTCATCATCAAGGCTCTGGTCACCACCCTGCAAAAGCATCCGCGCTTCAACAGCAGCCTCAACGAGGTCGCCGAGGCCCTCATCCTGAAGCAGTACTTCCACATCGGCATTGCCGTGGACACCGACGCGGGCCTGCTGGTCCCCGTCCTGCGCGACGCCAACAAGAAGACGCTTCTCGAGATCGCCCGCGAACTGTCGCAGATCGCCGAGAAGGCGCGCGACCGGAAGCTGGGCGCGGCCGACATGCAGGGCGGCACCTTCACCATTTCCAATCAGGGGGCCATCGGTGGCGGTCACTTCACCCCGATCATCAACAAGCCCGAAGTCGCCATCCTCGGCCTGGGCAAGACCTGTGCGAAGCCCGTCGTCACGGCCCAGGGCGCGATCGAAGCCCGTCCGCTGATGCCCATCACGGTCAGCTACGACCACCGGATCATCGATGGTGGCAGTGCCGCCCGGTTCACCGTCGACCTTGTCAAGGCGCTCCAGGAATTCCCGGAAGCCGACGTCAAACTCTGAGCCTGCGCCAACATGGAACTGATCCCGACTGACATTGTGGTCGTAGGTGCCGGCCCCGGCGGTTACGCCGCCGCCTTTTACGCAGCGGACCTCGGCAAGAAGGTGATCCTGATCGAACAGGACCCGCGTCTCGGTGGCGTCTGCATGAACCGCGGATGCATCCCGTCCAAGGCGCTCCTCAACGCGGCCCATGCCATCGACACCGCCCGCGAATCCGCTCATCGCGGCATCTTTTTCGGTGAGCCACGCATCGACATCGACAAGATGCGGGCCTGGAAGGAATCCATCCTGCAGAAACTGGGCAGCGGCATCGCCGGACTGGCCCGCATGCGCGGCGTGACCGTCATGCACGGCAAGGGTCATTTCGAAGACTCCAGCACCCTGCGCGTGGAAACGGCCGAGGGGCAGAAGTACGTGCGCTTTGACAAGGCCATCGTCGCGGTTGGATCGCGGCCTGCCCTTCCCCGTGCCTTCGACCTGGGCAATCCCCGGGTCATGACTTCGACCGAGGCCCTGGAAATCCCCGAGATTCCCGAGAACCTGCTGATCATCGGTGGCGGCTATATCGGGATGGAACTCGGTTCCGTCTACGCCTCGCTCGGTTCCAAGGTCACCGTCATCGAGGCCCTGGACAGCATCCTTGCCGGCGGGGCCGACCCCGATCTCGTCCGACCGGTCGCCGCCCACGCCAAGAAGGCGTTCAAGGAAATCCGCCTGAAGGCCAAAGTCCTCAAGATGACCTCCGCCGGAAAACAGGTGAAGGTCGTCTCCGAGCACGAAGGCAAGACCGTGGAGGAACTCTACGACCGCGTCCTCGTCTCCGTCGGCCGCGTTCCCAATGGCCAGGACATGGGCCTGGAAAACACCAAGGTGGAACGCGACGAAAAGGGCTTCATCAAGATCGACGAACGGATGGCCTCCACCGACCCGAACATCTATGCCATCGGCGACATTGCCGGCGGATTGATGCTCGCCCACAAGGCCTCCAAGGAGGCGCGGATCGCCGTCGACAACCTTGCCGGCGAAGGTCGCTCGGTGAATCGCGATTACGTCATCCCGGCCGTCGTCTTCACCGATCCCGAAGTCGCCTGGGTCGGTCTGACCGAACAGGAAGCCAAACAGAAGGGCATCGCCGTCGAGGTCGCCAAGTTCCCTTGGGGTGCATCCGGGCGGGCCTTGACCCTCGACCGCGTCGACGGCCTGACCAAGCTCATTCTCGAACCGGAGACCCATCGGATCCTCGGCGTCGGGATTGTCGGTCACGGCGCCGCCGAACTCATCGGCGAGGGTGCCGTCGCCGTCGAGATGGGAGCCACCGCCCATGATCTGGCCTCGATCGTGCATCCCCACCCAACCCTGTCGGAAACGGTAATGGAAGCGGCCGAATCCTTCTTCGGTTATTCGACCCACATCCATACCCGCAAGCGCGAGGGTCACTGATCCCATGTTGTTGGTCATCGACAACTACGATTCGTTCACCTTCAACCTGGTCCAGTACCTCGGTGAGTTGGGCGTGGACCAGCAGGTCCATCGCAACGACCAACTCACCGTCGAACAAGCCCTCGCCCTGCGACCGGAACGCGTGCTGATCTCGCCCGGACCGTGTTCACCCCGTGAAGCCGGACTCTCCAACGACCTCATTCGCGCCTTCGGCGAACGGGGCATCCCCATCCTCGGGGTCTGCCTCGGCCACCAGTGCATCGCCCATACCTTCGGTGCTCAGGTCGTGGTCAATTACCGGATGATGCACGGAAAGGTCTCCCCGATCTTTCACAACGGCGAGGGACTGTTCGAGGGTCTGCCCAATCCGTTCTCCGCCACTCGCTACCATTCGCTGGTCGCCAAACGCGATTCCATCCCCGACATCCTCGAAGTCACCGCCTGGACCGCCGAGGACGAGGTCATGGGATTGCGCCATCGGAAGCTCCCCATCCACGGCGTCCAGTTCCATCCGGAGAGCATCCTCTCCGAACACGGCCGCGAACTCCTGCAGAACTTCCTCCGGATGCCTTCCCCGGCGCTCGTGCCCGCGAAGTAGGCCGGAGCTTTCCTTGATGCGGAACCCCTCCGGGACAACCGCTTCCGCGGGTCCGCCTTTCGCCGACGACCTCCGCGAGGCCATTCGTCTGCGGGACGACCCTCACTTCGACCGGATCTACCCCGCCGCCGTCCGCGACGCGTCAGCCATCCACTGGACTCCCATCGCCATTGCGCTCCGGGCCATCGAATTCCTGGTTCGGACTCCGGACACCCGGGTGCTCGATATCGGCAGCGGCCCGGGCAAGTTCAGCCTCGTGGGTGCCCTGACGACGTCAGCTCATTTCAGCGGGATCGAGCAGCGCCCCTATCTGGCCGACCTCGCCCAGAAACGGATGGCACAGGCGGGGCTGTCCAATGCCACGAGCATCGAAGGCGACGTCTTGAATCTCGATTTCTCCCGCTTCGACGCCTTCTACCTGTTCAATCCATTC
>CAMCFL010000116.1 GCA_945873715.1 Akkermansia muciniphila | reverse complement strand
AGTGGACATCGACCCGGACGACGTCGGTACCGGCGGATCGGAGGGTGACCGAGCGATGGGTGGGAGACGTGCCAGCGACGGTTTCGGCGGCGACGAGGGTGCCGGACGCGTCATAGGCGGCGAAGACGACCAGGCCTGAGCGGGAGACGAAGCCGAGTTCAACGCTGTTGGCGGGTTCGGGGAGGGTGACGGTGAGGAAGGAATTCACGTCGATCCCCGGGATGCCATCCTGGAGGCGTACTAGCACTTGGGGAGACCGCACGCCACCGGGGGCAGGGGCCGCGGTGAACGCGTATCCGCCGACCTCCCACGGATTGGGGTAGGACCCCGGATCGAAGGCTCCGGCCTCAAAGCAGGCGTCGGGATCGGCGATCAGCCGGAAAAAGCGGTGGTCATCGCCGGACGGGATGGAGCTGGCGAAGAATTCCTTGGCAAACCGGATGGGAATGCCCGTGCGGGTCCAGGTGGCATCGGGACTGAACAACGAGGCCTGTTCAAGCCGGAGGAAACGTTCGGAAGCCGGCCATTGGAGGTTGAGGGAAGGCTTGGCCGGATCGGCGGAGGAGAAGGCTTCGAGCAAGGGCGGGGTGGGCAGGGGACCGGCATCGAGATCTTCGAGGGCGGGGGAGCCGTCGCGGATCGCGTTCCGGGGAAGGTTGAGTCCGATGAGGATGCCGAGGGTGCCCTGGCTGTACTCGATGATGTAGGTGCCAGGCGGCAGGCTGGGTCGACGGAGCGACAGGGTGCGGGCACCCGAGAAATCGTCGGGCGGACCGGCCTTGGCATCGCCCAGGTCGGGAGTGGCGACCTCACTCAGCAGGGTGCCATCGAGTTGGAGGAGACGGACGCGGAGGGAGGCATTGCCAGGGATCCGGATCCGGGCGGCGAAATCACCCCCGCCGCGCCATTCGATGAGGTTCCATTCGGGATTGATCACCCGTCCGAAGGGATCGCTTTGGCGACCGGGCAACCCAAGGAAGTCGCCGGGATTGATGATGAGGGAGTCGGGGGCGGGACACGGGAAGGGGAAGACGCCGCTGCCGAAGAGGTCGCGTCCCTGGGAGGCACCCCGTTCCCGCGCGAGATCCGCGAGGGCGCAGATCTCGGGAGACAGGACGCGGTAAACGAAGCGGGCCTTGTAACGGAGGGGTTGGGAGGAATCGACGTTCTCGAACAGGATGAACAGGGGCACCGCGGGTTGGTTGGCCCTGGGAAGGGTGATCGGAGAGGCGGCGGAGCGGGCAATGACCTCGAAGTCGGATCGGCGGGTGCGTCCGTAGACGGTGCAACGGACGCCGCGATCGAAATGGATTTCGAAGCTGGGTTGGCATCCCTGGAGTTCGGCCAAGGCGTCGATGCGGAACCAGTCGACATCGGCGCTGCTATGGAAGCTGAGGCTGTTGACGACGAGTTCCTGTAGTTCGTTGAGGAGATCGCCCGGTTGTGGCTGCCAGGCGAAGTCGGGAGTGGTGCCGAGGCGGACGGCGCGCTCCTGGAGGTTGTTGTCAGGGCGGACCGGGTTGGCGAGATCGTTGCGGTCGAAGGCATCGGGCCCGGGAGCGATACCGCCCGAGCGGAGGCTTTCGAGGGTAAGTTTGTAGACGTTGTCGGCCCGCCCGACGCCACGGACGGCGAAGCGGACATCGGACCGTGGGAAGAGGGCGGCGGTCTCGAAGGTGAGGCGGGTTTCGGCACCGAGGGTTTCAGTGCGGATCAGATTGAGGCCATCGAGGGTGAGGTCACCGAATCCTCGGGGGTAGGTGAGGAGGACGCGCCCGATGCGCAGGTCGGAGCCTGCGGGGATGGTGAAGTGCCACCAATCGACATCCTGACGATCCGGAGCCCCCTCTTCGCCGAGGAGGTTGATGAGGGTGCCGGTCTGTTGGGTGGCGAGAGGGAGGGGTCGGGCGTTGGCGGGATCATCGGCGGCTTCGGCCGGATTGACCTCATTGAAGTTGAGGCGCGTGTCATAGCCCAGGGCACCGAAGTCGGGGATGACGCCGAGGGCGGCGGTCTGGACGGCGCGGAAAGGGTTGATCAGATGGCGACGTTGGGCGGCGGCGGCATTGACGGCGGCGACCTGATCGCCCGGGGCCATCGCGGCGAGTTCGGCGGTGGACCACGCGCTGTTGGTGAGGATGCCCCGGATGCGGGCCGGGATGGCGCGGCGTTGGGCGTCGGACAGGCCGGGGGTGCGTGGGTTGAGGGAAGGATTGACGGCCTGCATGGCGGCAATGGTGCCGGCGGCGTAGGGGGCGGCGGCGCTGGTGCCCCCGATGAATTCACGGATCCAGGTATTGGCCGGGGTAATGGAATCCTCCGGGACTGGGCGGTAGTAGGCGGTTCGGATGGGGGCCCAGATGTTTACCCGATTGCCGGTGAAGTGGAGGTTGTTGAACGGCCAGTTGTCGGAGGTGGCACCGGCGACGATGCATGGCTCGATCATGGCAGGGAAAATCTGCCATTGCTCGATCCGCACTTCATTGAAATCGATCAAGTCGCGGACGATCGGCGGGAGGACATCGGAAGAGAGACGGTTGCCGGCGGAGACCACGATGGGGACGCCGCGATCGGTGGCGAAGCGGACGCCTTCGATCATGGGATCGCGTGGATCACCGGCGAGGAGGGTGGCGAAGCAGGCGACACTTCCCGCGGTGGTGGCGGCGACGGCGGCACCGCACGCGATGAAGAGGGGGATGGCAAGGAAGGGTCCGACGAACGGGATGGCGGCGGTGATGCCAGCGGTGGCGCAGATGGCGGCGGACGCGGTGGCGAGAACCGCGGTGGCGGTGGCGCATAGGGCGGCGCGACCGCCGGGCGAACAGATGTTGAATCCGATGCCGAGGGTGTCGGCGATGCGGCAGGGATAACCGCCGCTGATGTTGATGACGCTGGCGCCGTCGAGGGTGGCCTTGCGGATGCCGGCACCGAACTCGAACACGTACGAGCCGAGGCCGTATTGGTAGAGGAGGGGTTGCACCACCTGGCCGCCGACGCCGGCGCGTCCGCCGGTCTGGCCATCAGAGGGGGTCCAACGGTTGTTGAGGCGGCCACCGAGGGTGGAAGCGACACCCGTTCCATGCCAGGTCCGGCTTCCAAAGAGACTGTTGCCGACCCGTTGGGGGCCGAAGGCGCGACCGGGACCGCAGAGCATTCCGCCGGGACCCTCCCCATCCATGTCACACTCGACCAGGGGCGTGCGGAGGTCCGGGCTGGGGGCGAATCCAACGTCGAGGATGGCGGCGGGGATGCGGGCCTCATCGCGATCCCAAAGGGCCAGGAAGGCCCAGAGTTGGGGGATGTTGAGGGGGCCCTCGTTCAGGAACGTCCGGGAGCTGGAATCGTCGGCACCGGTTTCGGTAGGGAGCAATCCGGGCAGATCGTGGAACTGGAGACGCGGGTTGGAGGCCACGATGAAACCGCGGAGCCGGAGTTCCAGAATGCCGGAGAGGAGATCGAGGGCCTCGGAGTTGCTGGCGAAGACCTCGTCCTTCTGGTCGAGGAGATCCCGGAGCTGACGGAGGGAGGCGAGGTCGGCCTTGGGCGGGGTCCATTGGATCAGGTAGGAGAGGCTTTCCCCGGTCTGGAGGTCGCCCTGGACGGCCTTCACGGATCCTTGGGTGGCATCGATGAACCGCTTGAGGTCGTTTGCATCCCGCGGGAAGAACACGACTTCATTGATGGGGATCTGGAGGGGCCAACCATTGCGGGCGAGCAACGTTCCCAGCGGTTTGCCACCGGGCGGCGGTTGGAGTTCGTCTGAACTGACGGCGATGCCCGGTTCGACCGCGACGGGCGAGCCGGTGAAGTCGGGATTGCGGATCAGGGCGAAGTCGCCCACGGCCTGTTCGTCCGTGTCGCTGAGGGAACCTTCGAGGGTGAGGTAGTGAAGGACCGCGATGCGATCGCCCGGGGTGACACTGAGTTTGGTGTCGTGGGGTGCGGAGGCCTCCGGGGTGAGGGCGAGCCCGGACTGGGTTCGGTAGACGCGGGGTGAAGCGGGGGAATTGGTCAGCACCAGCAACTCGACATCGCTGGTGGTGGTGGAAGCGATGAGTGCGTACAGCACGGTGGCGACGCTGTCATGACCGAGGGTCAGGGTGGCATGGACCGGGGATTCGAGAGGATAGACGCGTCGATCGAGCTCGATGCGGGTGCCGGAGGGCTTGTCGGAGGAGACCAACGGTTTCGGACCTGGAGAGGCTTTGGCCGAGAAGTCGGCGGTGCGATCCGAATCGAACTTGGGGATCTCGGCAATGGGAGGGGAGAGATCGAAACCTGGGATGAAGGGGATGACGCGGTAGTCACCGGGAGGCAGGCACGTGAAGACGTAGCGGCCGGAGGAATCAGTGACGGTGACCTGACGGACTGGACCTTCGAGGGCGAGGAAGACATTGGGCATCGGCGTTTTGTCCTTTAGGACCACTCCGGACAGGGTGGGTCCTTCAACGGGCGCCGGAGTGCCGGAGAACGCGATGGGCGGGGTCGGGATCGGACTTCCGGGAGCAAAGGGGAGGATGCCTGGCACCTGGAGACTGGTCCCGGTACCGGGGGTGACGGAGGTGTTGCTGACGAGGTCGCGGTCACCGCCGGTATCCCAGACGGCAGCGAGCCCCGGGCTGTTGCGGATTTCGAGGAATCGACCCGCTTCAATTTCGGCGGTGGACCGAGCGATTGACCAGAGCCGGACTTCGTCGATGGAACCAAGGAACGGGTAGCCGCCGGGATCGGCTCCGAGGAGGACGGGAGTCGAGATACCCGCGCCGGCATTGGAAAGAGCCTTGATGCCGGCCGGTTGACCATTGATGACGAAGGTGACGGACTTGCCGTCGTAGGAAGCGGCGACGTGGGTCCATTGTCCGGCGGGAACGTCCACGTCGGCGTCGGCAAAGGTTCGACCGCTCCGGTAGAAGCGGAGGCGGGGACAGAAGCCGAGCCACCACGATTGGGTGAAGTCGTGGGAGATGATGGTTTCGCATCGGGTGTCATCCTCGCGGTAGACCCACGCTTCGAGGGTCATCGCGACCGATTCATCGTGGCCGGTGCGGTACTTGTGTTCGATGCGGGCGTTCGGGGAGCCGTCGTAGCGCGTGCTGCGTTGCGGGGAACAGTCGGCGGCGGATAGGGCGACACCCAGCTGGAGAAGGGCGAGGAGACCCATCAACCACCGGAGGGAAAGCAACTTGAGGCCAAGGCAAGGGACCGGTTTTGTCTTCATGGGATGAGAGCGAAACCTTCTGCGTCGACAGGAAGATGGTGAACCCGAGATGAGACCACTGGGAAAGCAGTGGTCAAGCCATTCTCGTCGGTGCGAGAGCGTGGGTGGGGGAGTGGAAGACCGCCGCGGAGAAGCGGAGAAGCGGGGACTGACTCCGTTCCCGGTCTGGACGCCGGAGGCGTCACGGAGGGTAGCCGGCGGTCGTTCGACCGCCGGATTTCCGGTCCAATCCCCATCGATCCCGGAGGGATCGCGCCTCCCCAGGCCCGTCCCAATCCCCAGTCCTTGCGAAGCGTGCCCGCTTGGGTCCGTGTCCAACCCTCGCGGCGCGGACCACGAGCCGGGAGGATTCGTGGCGTTACGAAGGGGCGGAGCGGGCGAAAGCGGCAGCTGACTCTGCACGCACTCCAAGACGCTCCCGCGCCGGCCGTCGATGCTGTTCCCCGGCTTCGTTCAAAGGCCGGCTTCGTCGGAACTCCGCTTCTCCGCGGCCATTCCCCGCTCTTGGGGCAATCGGTTCGCACGGGGGCTAAGATGCCGCTTGATGGCACGACCTGCCGTGTTATGACTCACCCAGTCCTGCGGGTCCTTCATAAGTCGTTGCCCGCATGCGACGTCCAAAGATGCCAAAGGTTACCGATCTCCTGTTAGGACAAACAGGTTTGGCTTTTGTCCGGGATTTGGCCTTGTTAGGCCAAACACGTTTGGCTTTGCACCCCCATTTGGGGGTACTAGGCCAAACCGGCGATCGGAACGTTTGGCCTAATTGTTGTTCTGCATCAAAGTGAGCGCGACACACCAGCGAGACCATGCGAGCACTCTTGCTAAGAGCAATCCGAAGAAGGCGCTTGCTCAGGCTCGTGTGGTCGGTGAGCCGTGGTTTCGGGCGCAAGCGTTGTCTTGGGTGGCTAGATTTACCGACGGTGATCCAGTTGCGGTAGCATCAGAGGCAGCAAAAGCAGCACGGGAATGTGAGGACGACTACCAGAAGTCGGCGGTCCGGGCTTGGGAGATTGCTGCATTGGCGGAGCGGGAATACACAACGGAGGCTCGGAAGAGCTTGAGCGAGGCTCTTGCGCTCGGCAAATGCACGGAGCCGACGTCTTCCCGGAGTGAGGCGCTGCTTTTACTCCTTCAGGCGGCGTTTAGGATTGGTCAGGATGAGGCCGGAAAGGCGTATGAGGTTTTGAAGGCGTCGTGCCCGATTGCTGAGCATTGGCGATGCAAACGTGCCGTCCGTGATGGCGGGAAGATGATTTCAGGGGAACTTGAGCCTCGCCCGTTCTTTTGGTAGCAGGAGGCAGAACACCAAAGCGGAATAGATCGGGCGTGGATGGGCGTGGATCACGAGTGAGTGACCACGCCCGATTTATTTCGCGGTTGGACGGAGCCGCGGGGGAGTCCGAAGACCTATAGGAAAATTACGGTGAGTTGGTCTGCCGGAGGACGGTTGGCAGGGAGGGGCTGAAGGATCGGACTGTCGTTCGGGCTCGAAGGAGAGCCCCACGCAGAGGTCGTACCCGGGGAATCCATGGGTTCGATGCGGGTTTGAACCTCGCGATCGGGTTCCAATACGCGAACACGACGTGGACCTCCCTTGGCAGCCGCTCCGTTGAAATGGAAGCGGCACCTTTGCCCCGGCGTTCGCTGTGTTGTTCGTCGCATGGGTTCAGGAGGAATCGGCGATGGCTGGGGGTTCGCCGAGCTGGATGCGGGCGCGTCGGGCTCCGTCGGCCAGTGGCGTAAACTTTCCCTGAGCATCCAACCGGCCGATGCACAGCAGTTCCGCCGCGCCGCACCGGGGACATTCCCCTTCCTCGACGATCGCCGCGGGGAGCGCAGTCACCGGGGCGATGGCGACGTGCCAGCGCGAGCCCTTCAACGCCTCGCGCGCCAGCGGGAGCATCCGCTTGCGTCGATTGTTCCCGAGCAACCCATAGTGCCGGATCTTGGTAAAGCCCTCCGGTAGGACATGGAGGGAAAGCCGGTGGAGGAACTCGACCCCGGACAGGGTCATGGTCTTGAGGACGGATCCGTCGCGGTAGTCCTTGTATCGGAAGCTGACCGTGCGATGGGTCATGCCGGTGATCCGGCTGTTGGCGATGGCCACGCGATGGGTATAGCGCCCGAGGTATTCGAGTACGGATTCCGGTCCGGTGACGGATCCCTTGCCGAAGACGATCCACTTGCGGGAACGAAGGGTGGCGATCATCGCCCGCCAGGCAGGATCGTCCTTCCAATCCGCAAGGGTCCCTTCGAAGGTCAGTTTGCCGCGGCGACGAAGGTCCTGGAGACCGTCGATGAACTTGCCGGCGAACATGGCGGCGACGGCTTGCACCGGGAAGAGGTAGCGCTGTTGGCTGGGACCGACCCAGCGGTGGGATCGGTCTGGGGCCGTTTGAAGTCCCCCGCCTGTGACCAGGCAGTGGACATGCGGATGATCCATGAGGTTCTGACCCCAGGTATGGAGGAGGGCGGTGACGCCCATCTCGACCCCGAAGCGTTCACGTCCGAACTGGAGTAGGGTCGCGGAGGCGGCATCGAAGAGGAGGCGGTAGAGCAGGGCCTGATTCTGGAGGACAAGCGGGCGCAGGATCGATGGGAGGGTGAAGACCTAATGTCCTCAATCCGGACATGAGTGGCCTCGGAGAGCCGGAGGCAGCAGCCGTAAACGGTCATGAGGAAGGCCCGGGCGAGAGGGTCGCCATCGGTGCCGATGGTGAGAAGTCGCTCGATCTCGTCGGGACTGAAGACACCTGGAGGCTGGGTGTGGCGAGCGGGACGTTTGACGCCGGCGAGGAGAGGCTCGATCTCACGGCCGAGATGGCCACCGTAGAAGGAGCGGAGCGCGTTGATGGCAAGATTGATGGAGGAAGCCGAGAGCTTGCGTTGCTCGATGAGGTGGAGTAGCCACGAGGAG
>CAMCFL010000115.1 GCA_945873715.1 Akkermansia muciniphila | reverse complement strand
ATGGAGGGGCATTCAGATCGGCGGAGGTCAGGCCGGTCACGCGTTCAGGGCAATCCCAGCAGGTGCCCGTTCGCACAAGAAGTTTGAGACAAATCCGTGCAGGGCCTTGCATTATTCTGGGACCGAAGCGTAGCCATCCGGTTTTGCTTTGTGGCCGCGGAAGAAACCATTTGTAGGAATCAGAGGGGATGCCGTCGGCGTCCCCCCAAGAATGTGGAGTGAAAATGGTGTTCTGCGCAAGGGTAGTCTGAGCTTGGGCAATGGTCATCCGCACCGTGGTGCAGTCGTGCGGTGTCGGCCGAGGAAATCGGCTTTGCCTTGACGGCTCTTGCCGCCCGGGTGATCCGCCGACGTGAAGGAAGAATGGATGAGGAACTCGGGCTGATCACCGACCTTTGGTCGCAGTGGCTGGTGGCCCACCGCAACGGCCGGGGGTATCGAAAACCGGGAGACACCAACGGTTCGATGTGACGGTCCACGACGCCACCGGTGCCATCTCCACAGCGGCAGCGGACTGCTGGGCATGTTCCGGCGCATGATGGTCAGACCCTGTGCGCATGGGCGTCTCCAGCAACCCAGACCCCATCAGAACTCGCTCACCGATTTCTAGAGCGTGATGGGCGAGGATAATCTCGCCAAAGCCATCGATTTCGTCACTCGCCGCCGCCCAAAGCTGTGTTTAGAGCTTCATGCATGCGCGCCGGATCCTCTGGCAGGTTTGGAATCCAGTTTGACTCCGCAATGGCCCCATCGCTTGCTCGAGGACGGACGCGCTTGCCGCCGTGCGGAGAGCGCCCACTGCGAATGAACTTCAACTCCATGAACGGTTATCTGCGCGTGCTCGTGTGGATGCGGATCGCCTGCTGCGCCTCGGCACAGACCTACTACCGCGATTCGTCTGGGGCGAGTGACGTCAGCAAGATCGCCACCGAGATGCTCAACGACGCGGCGTCCGGCCGGTTCCGGAACCAGAGCTTCAGCCGCCCGTACAATTCCTTCGATCGGATGATCGAAGACTACGAGAACTCGAAGCGGGCGCGCGCGGCGGAGATGGAGCGTTGGGCGGCGGAGTACGAACGCACCCGTGGGCAATGGGAGGCGGAGGAGCGCTATCAACAACAGGTGATGCAGGAGAACGCCCGGCGCCGCGCCGAGGCCGAGGCCCGCCAGCGCCGTGCGGATGCCTTCCGGAGCCGGGGTCCGGACCTTTCCGGACGGCATGACGCCCGCCAGCTGGGTGAAGCAACGGTATGACCCGGCCCAGACTCTGGGATCGGAACTGGCCGTCGTCGCCGTGGGCAGCCTCGCCCAGTCGGAGTCCGCCTCCTTCGCCGTCCTGTGGAATTCCCTCCATGCCCTGACGACGGCAGAGGCCAAACGGGACCATCTCCGGTCCTTGGCCGACCAGGGACATCTGGGAGCCAATCTGTGGCTGGGACGATGGTATTCTGGACGTCGGTTCGGGTTGGGATTGCTTCCGACGGCGGATCGCGGTCCGGAGGCGCGTGGGCAGGCGCTGCAATCGCTCGATCGGGCCCGGAAGATGAACTTCCTGAACGCGGGCACCTGGTACGCGGAGACGCTCCTCTCCGGTGACCCGACCCCGGCGGAACGCGCCGAGGCGAGGGAAGTCCTGGAACATCCGGGGTCGATGGCGGGCGTGGTGCTGTGGACCGGCGGTCGGGCGCGCGCGGATTCGAAGCGGCGAAAAGGGGAGTGTCAGAATGCTCACGCGAAGTCGCGAAGCCGCGAAGGGATTTGCCATCGGAGCCTTTGACTTCGAGTTCTTCGCAGCTTCGCGTGAGCCCATCCTCCTGCATCGGTCCCGGGGGAATACCCACCGGCCCTCCACAAAATCCCGTGCAGGCGGATGTGCGCCTGTGGTCTCTTGATGGGGTGTCGCGTTCAGTGATCCGGGTCGTTGGTGCCCGTCAGCACAATCTCAAGAACGTCACGGTGGAGATCCCGCGTGACCGACTGGTGGTCATCACGGGTCCGAGCGGATCGGGCAAGTCGTCGCTCGCCTTCGACACCCTGTTTGCCGAGGGTCAACGCAAGTACGTGGAATCCCTGTCGGCCTACGCCCGGCAATTCCTCGACCAGATGCAGAAGCCCGACGTCGAGCACATCGAGGGCCTGTCGCCGGCCATCGCCATCGAACAGCGCACCAGCGGATCGAACCCGCGGTCGACGATCGCCACCACCACCGAGATCTACGATTACCTCCGGTTGCTCTACGCGACCCTGGGGCAGGCGCACGATCCGGAGTCGGGCGAACCCATGTCGTCCCAGACGGCCACCGAGATCGTGGATCGTTTGCTGGAGTTGCCGCTGCGGAGCCGCCTGATGCTGTTGGGACTGGTGGTGGACGATCAGCGGGGTGAGTTCCGGGATGTGCTGGAGCGGTTGGCTCGGGAAGGGTTTGTCCGGGCGCGGGTGGACGGTGAGTTGGTCGAACTGGTTGCCAACCAGCCGATCCGCCTGGATCCAAAAGCCCGACATCGGATCGAGGTGGTGGTGGATCGGTTGGTAGTGGCCGAGGGAATGCGGGCGCGCCTGGCCGATTCGGTGGAAACGGCGTTGCGCTGGGGGGAAGGGCGTTTGTTGGCGCTGGATCAGGCTGCCGGGGCCACGGCGGAACCGTGGAGGGAAACCCTGCATTCCACCCGCATGGTGTCGCGGCGGACCGGCAAATCCTTCGAGACCCCGACTCCGCAGCATTTCTCCTTCAACTCCCCGCGCGGGGCGTGTCCGGCGTGTCTTGGTCTGGGACAGAAGCACGTCTTCGATCCGGAGTTGATCGTGCCGGACCCGGTGAAGACGCTGACGGACGGGGCGGTGCTGCCGTTCCGCCGGTTGGGCGGCAAGAAGATGCTCGGGCACTACCAATCGCTGTTGAACGCCGTGGCCCGACACGACGGCGTGTCCACCGAGGTGCCCTGGCAGGGTCTTCCACCGAAGTTCCATCAACGGTTGATCCACGGAACCGGTGCCGAAGACGTTACCTTCCCGATGACCCGCGGAGGCAAGACCGGGGAAGTGAAGCGGCCGTGGGAAGGAGTGATACCGAATCTGCTCCGTCTGTACGCCGATTCGGAAAGCGAACTGACCCGCAACCGCCTCAAGGCGTACATGGCGCTGCAACCCTGCGAGGTCTGCGGCGGCCGGCGCCTTCGTCCGGAACTTCTGGCGGTGACGCTTCCCGTCGATGCCGGCGGAGCCTTCCGCGGGGCACACCCCGTCATTCCGGGGCTGAGCATCGCCGACTATTGCGCCCTGTCGATTGGCGCCGCGGAGGAGTTCCTGGCGGGACTGAAGCTGACCGAGTTCCAGCAACGCCTTACCAACGAGATCATCGCCGAGATCCGCAAGCGCCTGTCCTTCATGCGCCGGGTTGGACTGGGCTACCTCACCCTCGATCGCGAGAGCGGCACGCTCAGCGGGGGCGAAGCCCAACGCATCCGGCTCGCGACCCAGATCGGAGGCGGATTGATGGGCGTGCTCTACATTCTCGACGAGCCCAGCATTGGGCTCCATCAGCGCGACAACGAGCGTCTCATCGCCACGCTCCAGCAACTCCGCGATCTCGGCAACACCGTCATCGTGGTCGAACACGACGAAGACACCATCCGTGCGGCGGATCACGTCATCGACTTCGGTCCCGGGGCGGGCGTTCACGGCGGTCAGGTGGTGGCCCAAGGGACCGTGGCGGAGATCCTGGCCGACCCCCGATCGACGACCGGGCGTTACCTCTCCGGCGACCTGAGCATCGCTGTGCCCTCGCGGCGGGTGGCGCCGCGGGCGGACAAGGGTTGGCTCGAAATCCTGGGTGCCACCGAGAACAACCTCCAGAACGTCGATGTCCGCATCCCGCTGGGAACGCTGACCTGCGTCACCGGCGTCAGTGGCAGCGGCAAGTCCACCCTGATCGATGACATCCTGCGTCGGGCGATCTTCCGTCAATGGTACGGAAGCCGGGATCGACCGGGGGCGCACCGGGAGATCCGGGGACTGGAACAACTGGAGAAATGCGTGGTGGTGGATCAGACGCCCATTGGACGGACCCCGCGGAGCAACCCGGCGACCTACACCGGGATGTTCAATGAGATCCGCGACCTGTTTTCCGGACTGCCCACGGCGCGGGTCCGGGGCTTCGATGCCGGTCGATTCAGTTTCAACGTCAAGGGTGGGCGCTGTGAGAAATGCGAAGGCGACGGCGTGATCAAGATCGAGATGCATTTCCTGCCTCCGGTCTATGTCACCTGCGAGGCGTGCGGCGGACGCCGCTACAACCGGGAGACCCTGGAGATCACCTACAAGGGCCTCAACATCGCCGCCGTCCTGGACCTGACCGTGGACGAAGCCGTCGCCTTCTTCCGTGCCGTTCCAAAACTGCACGAACCCTGTCGGACCCTCTCGGAGGTTGGGCTCGGATACCTGCGTCTGGGGCAGTCGGCCACCACGCTTTCGGGGGGTGAAGCCCAGCGGCTCAAACTGGCGGCCGAACTCTCCCGACGTCAGTCGGGACGGGTCCTGTACCTGCTGGATGAACCCACCACCGGACTGCATTTTCAGGACATCGACCGTCTGCTTCAGGTGCTCTTCAAGCTCCGGGAGAGCGGGAACACGCTGGTGGTCATCGAACATCATCTGGATGTCATCAAGACGGCGGATTGGGTCGTGGATCTTGGTCCGGAGGGCGGGTCCGGCGGGGGACGGGTGGTGGTGGCGGGGACGCCCGAGACCGTGGCCGCCGATCCGGGCAGTCATACGGGGCGTTTTTTGAATCGAATCCTGGGTGCAGGAACGACGAAGATCCCCGCCCATGGTTGAGAGAGGCATTCGATGGTCGGGAGCACGATCCGCAGGGCGCTGGAGCCCGAGGCGGGTCGGGATTCTGCTCTGCCTCTGCCTCTTCGGGATTCGCGCGGCGGCCCAGGAGGCCGGTCCGGATCGGGTGGCCTTTGACGCGGCGTTGCGCGCCTTCGACGCCGCGATGTTTGCCCGGGCTGCCGAGGGGTTCACCGCCCTGGCCCAGCAGTTTCCCGAGTCGCCACTCAAGGTCTCCGCGCTGGAGCGCGCCGCGTTTGCGCGGGGCGAAGCCGCCCTGGCGGAGTTCCAGTGGAAGCCGGCCGCCGAGGCGTTCGCTTCTTTCCTGACGGGCTTTCCGGGTTCGACCAACCGACTGCGCGGAGCCTTGCGCCAGGCTTATGCCCTTCAACGGGCGGGAGATTTGGCCGCCGTACGCGATCAGTTGCAGGCGCCCGACGGCCTGTTCCAGACGGCAGCCCTGCTCCCGGAGACGTCTCCGGATCTCGCCTTCGCCGGGTGGTTGCTCCTGGCCGAAGCCCGGTTGGGTCTCGGTGATGCGCCGGGAGCGCTCGCCGCTCTGGAATCCTCCAAGGCTTCGGCCCGGACCCCGGAGGCGCAGTGGCAGCGGGAACGGCTCCGGCACGATGCCGCACGGAAGGCGGAGAAGCCCGACGAACGGCTGGCCGCAGCCGAGGCGTTGCTTGCCCTGGCGGGCAATGCCGATCCCGCGCGGCGGGCCGAGGCCAACTCCCTGACGGCCCGGTCGCTGGAAGCCTCAGGGCAACTCGATCGCGCTGAGGTCCTCTGGGAACGGAATACCGAGGGAACCCTGCCGCCCGAGTATCAGCGCGAGGCGATCCTGCGGGTGACTGAACGGATGGTCGCCCGTCAGGAACTGGCGAAGGCCCGCGTCCGCCTCGACCGGTTCCTTCTCGGCAAGCCCGTTGATCCGGTGTGGAACGCCGTTCGTCTTTCCCTTGGGCAGGTGCTCTTTCGTCAGTACTCGGCCGCGCGCGGTGCCGCCGCCCCGTTGCCCGCCGAGATTGCCGGCTTGCCGGGACAGATCCTTGGTCAGATGGACGGACTCCTCACCAATCAACCCACGGCCGAACTCATCGGTCCCGTGCAGTACCTGCGCGGATGGTGTCATTGGGAGGAGGGACTGGCCTCCGGTGCGGCCGACCGTCTGAAGGAAGCCGAGGCGGCGTTCCAGGTTGCCGTC
This sequence comes from Akkermansia muciniphila, assembly GCA_945873715.1. Classification (GTDB taxonomy): domain Bacteria; phylum Verrucomicrobiota; class Verrucomicrobiia; order Limisphaerales; family UBA9464; genus UBA6176. The sequence goes on along the minus strand of CAMCFL010000115.1, from coordinate 2,164 downwards.
GAGCGTTTGCCGGCCACAGCGGAACAGGCCACGGCCCGGTTCAAGCTCGGGGACGCCGCCCTGCTGCGGAAGGATCCGGCCGTGGCCCTGACCAATTACCTGGGCGTGGCCGAGGGCTATGCTGGGGACCCGGTGGTGGACAAGGAACTCCGTCCCTTCGCCTGGCAACAGGCGGTGGCGGCCGCCATCGCTTCGACCAACGCCCCCTTGGCCAGCCGGGCCATGGAACGATTGCTGGCCGCCAGCCCGGACGCGGAGATCTCGGGTCGGAGCGCGCTGCTGGTCGGGCAATCGTTGCTGCGACAGGGCGAGGGCGAGCAGGGACGGGAGTTGCTCTCCCGGTTCTCGCTGCGATTCCCTGAGTCCCCGGTGACGGCCGAGGTTCGGCTGGCGCTGGCAGAGGCCTTCTTCTCCGATCGACAATGGACCAACGCGCTCCGTGAACTCGACGACTGGGTAGGTCGTTATACCAATCATCCGGCCCTCGCCCAGGCCGAGTACGACCGGGCGATGGCCACGGCCGAGGCCGGGATGGCGACCAATGCGGTGGAACAGTTCCGGACCTTGGCGCAGCGCTTCGCCACCAACTCGCTCTCGCAGATGGCCCAGCTCTGGCTTGGCTCCCATTTCTTCAACCAGGGCGACTTCGCCCAGGCGGAACTGGCCTATGTCGGCGTCATGACCAACATGTACTGGAAGGGGACGCCGGCCGTGCACCACGCCCGATTGCTGGCCGGTCAGGCAGCCCTCGCCCGCGGACGTTCGACCAACGCCGTGGGCTACCTCCTCGACCTCCTCAACGATCCCACCGCCTCCGAGGGACAACGAGCGTCCGGCTATTACTTCCTGGGGGAAGCCCGGCTCGGCGTTGCCACCGGAACCAATGCTCCCCTCAGCTCTTTCACCGACGCCCTCGAGGCATTCCAGGGGGCGACCCGGTTCACCAACAATCCCATCGTCATCGCCGCCTGGGCGCGCATGGCCTTCTGCCATCTGCAACTGGGCTCCCAGACCCCGGTCAGCTACCTGCGCGCCTCCGAACTGTATCAGCGCGTCGCCGAATCCCCGTCGGCCGAGGTCGCTGCCCGCGCCAAGGCCCGCATCGGGATGGGCATCGCGGCCGAACGCATGGTCATCGGCAAGTCGCCCTCCGAGATGGCGGAACTGCTCGAGCGCGCCCTCAAGTACTATCTCGATGTGGTGTTGGGTGCCGGCTTCCTGCGACCCGGCGAGACCGTTCCCCCCTTGCTCCTGTTGGAGGCCGGTGATGCCGCCGGTCGTCTGCTGGAGGAACGCAAGCGCTTCGAGGAAGCCTCCGGCCTCTACGAGCGACTCGCCCGTGAACTTCCCTCCAACAAACCCGTCTGGGACGCCCGCCGCGAACGCGTCCGCAAACTCGCCGGCGGGTGACGGACCCTCGATCGGGGGGATCCGGCGGCCCGCCGGTAGTGCGGGGTAGGCGACGAGGTAACGAGGCTCACTTCCATCGGGCGGGGAACGTGCGTGGGACGGGGTGCGTCCGGATGGAAGTCAGAGTCTCCTGACGTCGCCTCCTACGGGTAGGTGACGAGGCTCATTCTGGGCGGGCGGGGAACGTGCGTGGGATGGGGTGCGTCCGGATGGAAGTCAGAGTCTCCTGACGTCGCCTCCTACGGGTAGGGGTTCACGGCCCGTCTGTTCCCAGCCTCCGGATCATCTCGGCGATGCGTTCGACGTCCATCCCTGGCGGCGCTGCTTCGAGGATCCAGCGCAGGTCCTCCCGCGCCGCGGCGGCATTCCCCGATTGCGCCTGAAGCCGGGCCCGATCCACCCGTTGGGCGGCCTCGGCCCTGGGTTCGCCCGCGACCGCCACCAGCAGGTCAGAGAATCGCAGGGACGCCGCCGCGCCGTCTTCCCGTTCGGTGAAGGCCTGCAGGTTGGTCAGCAATCGGACGATCATCTCGCGCTTGGTGGCTGGGCGCAGGAGTTCGGATCGCACGGGAACCCCGGCAAAACTGGATCCCAGATCATCGGCTTCGCTGTGGGTGAGGTAACGGCCGCCGTCGAAGACGTCGATGAGGCGTTCGTCCACGCCGGGCGGGGCGTATTTGACGAGGAAATGGCCGGGCAGGGGAACGCCCCGGACGTGTTCGACTCCGGCGCGCTCAGCCAGCGCCATGAACAC
>CAMCFL010000114.1 GCA_945873715.1 Akkermansia muciniphila | reverse complement strand
AATCCATGTCGGCCGTATCGGCGAAGCACTCGTTGTGGATCACCACATCGTAGGGCTTCGACCAATTCGGCTGGTCGTAAAGCCCGATCTGGGCCCGCGTTCCGGTGCCCCCTTCATTGACGACGGTGAACTGCACATCCGCCCGCTTGGCCACCGCATTGGTCAATTGCGCGGACTGAAACGGATAATTGTGGCAGCAACCTCCGGTGATCAGCAGGACCTGAATGGGCTTGCCCGAATGGAGCTTCGCCGGTTCATCGGCGGCGGAAACACTGAACGCAGCCAGCGTCAGCACGCCAGCAAACCAGGAGCGAAGTTTCACGTCCGAAGGCTAGGCCATCCACCCCTCGATCGGCCAGCCCGATTCCCGGAACGACCCCTCCTGGGACCGCGGGTGTCCTCGCCCGCTGCTTCCTTCGCCACGCCCGCGAATGCACCCCGGAGGAAACTGCCGACTGGGAACGCGGTTCGCTGCCGGGCATCTTCCCCGCTTTGGCATCGAATGATCCCGACGCATTTCAAAGGCTGGGCCATCCCCGGCCCCGTTCCTCCCGGCACGTTGGGTGCCGGTCCTGAACCCGGTCCCGGCGAGAGTCTCGACGCCATCAGCGGCCGATTCCGACTGTTCCAACGGGTCGATGGACACCGGTTCTCCACCGACGACGTCCTGACGGCCTGGTACGGAACCATCGGCTGTCCCTGCGCCCGTTCTGTCCTGGACCTGGGCAGCGGCATTGGAACCGTGGGGATGATTGCCGCCTGGCGGTTGACCGGAGCCCGATTCGTCACGGTGGAGGCACAGGAGGAAAGTGTGCGTCTCGCGCGCAAATCCGCCCTCTGGAACGGGCTGACCGACCGCTATGAGATCCGCCAGGGCGATCTGCGGGACCCCGCGATCCTCGGGCCCGACGAATCCTTCGACCTCATCCTGGGAAGCCCTCCGTATTTCCCCCTGGGAGCCGGAGTCCAGAGCGAGGATCCCCAACGACTCGCCTGCCGCTTTGAGATGCGCGGAACCATTGCCGACTACTGCCAGACGGCAGTCGCCCATCTCGCGCCCGGAGGAGTCTTCGCCTGTGTCTTTCCCATCCGACCCGACGAACAGGCCGAACGGGTCCGGACCGGCGCGCGGGAGGCCGGACTTTCCATCGTCCGCCTGCGCCCGGTGGTCCTCCGCGAGGGCGAAGAACCGCTCCTCGGCCTTTTCCTGATGCACCGTTCAACGGATCTTCCGGAGCGTTTCCGCGATCGCACCCACGTCGAACCGGCGCTGTGCATCCGACGGACCGATGGCTCCATCTCTACGGAGTACTCCGCGGTGAAACTCTCGTTCGGGTTCCCGCCCTGAGGGTGCCTCTTGAGTTGGTTGTCACGGTTGTAGGCCCGCTGCCCTCAGCGGGCGTTTTCACATCGCCGCCTGAGGGCAGGCGGCCTACATCCATGACAAACTCAAGATGCGCCCCGGCCCTGAGCGACCCCTCCGCAGCCTTGCCCTCAGGTGGGTCACGTCTAGGCTTCCCTCATGGGCGACACGAAGAAGGATGGAAAGCCGAAGGGGAAGGCCTTGCTCCTGGGCGTCGGACTCGATTCCGACGGTCACAAGCGGCTGACGACGGGGAAGAACTTTGCGTTGGTGGGTGGAACGGCGGAGACCCACGAGGCCATGGCGGAAAAGGCCATCAAGATCAACGAGAAGCTTGCCCGCCGCGGCAAGGAGCTGGAGGACGTGTCGAAGGAGGAGTTCCACGACATCGCCCGCGAGGTCGGCCTCACCCGCAACGACCCCGCTCAGAACTGAGCGGTCTCCGGCAGAGAACGGGGGCACCGGCGGCCCGCCGATGCCGCTGCTGAGGAGGAACGAGCGACCTGCCCGTTCCTCCGGGATGAAAACGCCCACATCCCCATCGAGTGCTTTTGTTCACGGACGGGTGCCGACTGCCTGATCAGGAGAGCACCGGTTGGCCGCTCATTTCCCGCCCGAAGCCGCCACGCCCTTCTTGGCACCGGAGCCGGACAGTTCGATGAGATCGAGCAGGATCCGCTCCGCCTCGCGCAGGTGCACATCGACGGCCTGCTCCACTTCCTTCTCGGGTTCACCTTCGTCGTCGGGATCCACCTTCGGATGGGCACCGGCTTCACCTGCACCGGGGGAGGAGGCTTTGTCCGAGCCATTCCCCTTGGCGAGGTTGTTGGTGCTGCCCACCGGCGGGGGCAGGCCGGGACCTTCCGCCAGCTTGAGGCTCAGCTCGTAGGTGGTGGGTTCCTTCTGACCCCGGGCGGCGAGTTCCTTTTTGCGGGCATCCACACGGAGACGGTCCTCGTTGCGTTCGCGGACCCGCTGGTCGTAGTTGAGCGAGATCTGCTTCTCGGCCTGCTTGCGCCGGAAGATCTCCACGTCCTGCCGGATGTAATTCCAGTCACGGTCGCCGGCGAGCCGGTTGGAAGACCGCTCGCGAAGCTGGCTCAGGAACGGCTGGACCCGATTGAGCTTGTCGAAGTCGGCACTGGCGATGGTGTCCCACGGGAGGGCGTTGGTCAGGGAACTCTCCCCGGTCTCGAGCAGGTTGTTCACTCCGGGGAGCACCAGATCCGGGACCACCCCCTTGAGCTGGGTGGACTCGCCGGAAGCCCGGTAAAACTTGCGGATGGTGAGCTTCACCGCCCCGGGAGGCATCGGCGAATCAGGCAGGACCATGCCCAACTCCTGGATCGTCTGCACCGTGCCCTTGCCGTGCGTGTTGATGTCTCCCACCACGATCGCCCGGCCGTAGTCCTGAAGCGCACCTGCGACAATCTCGGAAGCGGAAGCGCTGAACCGGCTGGTCAACACCATGAGCGGACCGTCGTAGAGCACGGCGGGGTCGTTGTCGTCATCCTGCACGACCCGCCCATTGTATTCCTTCACCTGCACCACCGGACCCGACTTGATGAACAGGCCGGTGAGATTGACCGATTCCTCGAGCGAACCGCCACCATTGCGACGGAGATCCAGGATGATGCCCTCGACCTTCTCCGCCTGGAGCTTCCGGATCAGCTTGGAGACATCGGTGGTCGTGCTCTTGCGGGTGGTGGCCCGCCCACCGACGCCCACCGGGAAGCTGGCGTAAAACGAAGGGAGATCGATGACGCCGACCCGGGAGGTCTTGCCGGTACCGGTGGGCAGTTCGACGATCTTGGCCTTGGCCTCGCTGTCCTCGAGCTTCACCTCGTCGCGGACAATCATCACCACCTTGCGGGCCGAATCATCGCCTCCGGAGGGAATGACCGTCAGCCGCACCTTCGTACCCTTGGTCCCGCGGATCTGCTCGACGACACGCTTGAGCTTCTCGTCGACGACATCGACCCATTCCCCGTCATCGCCCTGGGCCACCGCGACGATCTTGTCGCCCACCTTGATCTGCTTGCTCCGGTCCGCAGGACTGCCAGGAACCACGTTCCGGATCACGGTGTAGCCATCCTCGCTCTGGAGGGTCGCACCGATCCCAAAAAGGGTCAGGTTCATGCTGATCGAAAACGAATCCAGCTCGCTCTTCCCGAAATAGTTCGAGTGCGGATCGTAGGAATGGGCGAGGGAATCCAGATACAACTGGAGCACTTCATCCGGCTCGTACTGCTTGAGGGTCCGGAGGGTGCGGTTGTAGCGGCGCGTGAGCTTGTCGAGGGTCTCCTTGCGGCGTTCGCCGGGGAGCTTGTCCTCCAGGTAAGCCTGCACCGGACCGCGCGCAGTCCATTTGCCGTCATTCACCTGGGCGACCACGTGCGCCGAGTGAACCTTCCCCACCAAGGCCTCCAGTTCCGACACCACGTTGGTTCCCAGCGGTCGCTTGACCGTTGCAGGCAACGACTCCGGCAGCACCCCATCGGCGGCCACGCCCACCACCTTGCGCCAGACATTGGTGCTCAGCGTCGGAATCTCCACCTGATTCAGCTTCTCGGTGAGGTACTCGTAGCGCAGACGGTCGCGCCACAGTTTGCGGGCTTCTTCCAGATCCGCCGGCCGGGGCTCCTCCTTGCGGTTCAGCAGCACGCGATCGGTGCCGTCAAAACGGAAGTCTTCCGACTTCAGAAGCCCCGCAACATGGGCGTATTGCTGGTCGAAGCGCTGGAGGAACCGGTTGAAGATCTCGTACGCCGGTTGCACTTCCTTCTCGATCATCGTGAGGTCGTCGAGACGGGCCTTGTACTTGGCGAATTCCTCGTAGTCCGCCTGGAGGAAATAGACCCGCTGCGGGTCGAGTGACTCGAGGTAGCGCTCGAACAGACGGGAGCTGACCTCGTCCCGAAAGCGCATGCGCGAGAAATGGGACCTTTCGAGGGCGCGCCCGGTGATCTGGGCAACCAACCCCGCCCCGTCCGGAGCCGAAAGGGACAGCGTGTTGGTGTATTTTGAAATGTCGGCCGAACGCTCCGGAGCCGACCCCGGCTGCGGGGTGTCTCCCCGCAGCAACGGAAGGGCGAGCAAGGCCGGCAGGATCAGGGACAACTTCATGGCGTCAGTGTAACGCCAGAATGCGCCGCCTGCAAAAGAGGGAATCCAGCAGACGAGCCACCGGGCGCTGCCCGATAAGACTCTGGCCAATGGCTTCTGTTCAACCCGTATGTCGGGGGGGACGACCAATCTTTCTGCGCCCCCCGCAACGTCCGCTCAACCGCACTGCGCTTCCGGATCTGCCTGTTCGACCGGCATCGAACCGTCCGTCCGCTGCTGGCGCCGCCAGACGTAGCGGAACATGATCACCCGCAAGGCTGCCGTCAGGGGAATGGCCAGCACGCCGCCAAGGATACCCCCCAGGAACTGGGTGCCCACCATCACCGCCACGATGATCGTCAAGGGATGAAGTCCCACCCGATCGCCCATGATCTTGGGGGAGATCACCAGGCCTTCGAGAGTCTGGACCACGGCAAACACCGCCATCACCCCGGCCGGCAATTGCCAGCTTCCCGAGGCCGCAAAGGCGATGATCACCGCCGTCGTGCAGGTGATGATCGCGCCGATGAACGGGATCATCGTCAGGATGGTTCCCATCAAACCCATGAGGAAGGCGTAGGGAAGGCCGATGATCAGGAAGCCGGTCGTGTACAGCACGCCGTCGCAGAGAGCGACCAGCACCTGGCTTCGGAAGAAGACGATCAAATAGCCGTTCACCGACCTCAGACAGAAGACGATCTCCTCCTTGAACCAGGAGGTGCGCACCGGCAGGTACTCGGTCCACTGGAGTTCGATCCCCCGCTTCTCCAGCAGGAAGTAGAAGGCATAGATCGGCACCAGGCACAGGCCGACCAGCACCCCGAACCAACCGGTCACCCGCGTGAACTGGTCCGCCGCCCACGAACCCACGCCCGGCAACAGGTTCCCCAGCCAGACCGTGAACGAACGGAGCGCTTCCGGGCTGACCCCTCGAAACTTTGCCCCCCCCGTGCCCGACGCCGCCGGCGTCACCCCGCCTGACTCGGCCCCGGATTCCGATTCCGTCAGCACCGGCACCTCGGGAACCGCGTTGGTGGGCCGCACGAAAAGGTCCCGGACGGTCAGGAGGCGGCGAACCGCCACCGGCGGATTGGTCGCCCACAGGTCGAGGCGCTGGCGCAGCTTCAGGGAGTAAGTCGGAACGCGCTCCGCGAATTGGCGGGCCTCCCCGACCACCTGGGGAACGAAACTGATGAAGACCGCAAAAACCAGAGTGCAGGCTGTGGCGAACACCAAGGCGATTGCCCGTGGACGGGGAATCTTCCGTGCTTCCAACCGATCCACCACCGGGTCCAGCAGATAGGCGATCACGCCCCCCAGTGCGAGCGGCCAAAGCACCGGTGCCAGCAGTTGGAGGAACCGTCCGAAGGCCCACACGCTCCCCGCCACCAGCGCCGTCACCACCGCCACGGCCAGCGCCGTGATGGCGAACCAGATGATCCGGGCCTGTTGCGGTGCCGGCGGGGGAAGCGAGCTCATGGGGATCCTGAAATGAAGACCGACGATCCTTCCTCAGGCCAACCGCCGGGCCTTGTCAGCGGCAACCCGGACGGCAGAAATCAATGCCGCACGCAGCCCTGCCTTCTCCAATTCATGCACTGCCTCGATGGTGGTGCCGCCAGGACTGCAAACCGCATCCTTCAAGGCACCGGGATGCTGGCCCGTCTCAAGGACCATCTTCGCCGCTCCCAGCAAAGTCTGTGCGGCGAGCCTCTGGGCCACTTCCCTCGGCAATCCTGCCGCCACACCCCCGTCCGCCAGGGCTTCGATCATCATGAACCCGTAAGCGGGCCCCGAACCACTCAGGCCAGTCACCGCGTCCAACAGCTTCTCCTTCACCTCCAGCGCCACTCCCACGGAAGCCAAGAGCTTCTGCACCAGTTCGGCATCGGCCCGGGTGGATTCAAATCCGACCGCAAAGGCCGAAGCACTCGCGCCTACCAAGGCGGGGGTGTTGGGCATGACACGGACAAACCGGGCACCGGGCGCACCCGCCTCCAGCTTGGCCAGCGGAACCCCCGCTGCGATCGAAACCAACAAGTGCCGGTTCTCCAACTGCCCCTGGATCTCCGCCAGAAGATCCGTCACCTGATCCGGCTTGACCGCAATGAACAAAATATCAGCAGCGGCCACGATGTCGGCGTTTGACGCCGAGACGTGGCCGCCGGTGTCCTTCGCAAAACTGTCCCGGGCCGCCTTGACCGGGTCACTGGCGCTGAGCCGGTCCGGGGTCACCCGGCCGGCCGCCACAAAGCCCTTGGCAAGTGCCGTCGCCATCTTGCCGGCACCCAGAAAACCGATGGTGGTCATTGCAAAGACCAGTACCAGACCGCCCCGACCGGGGGCGACTGGGAAAACCGGGGAAGGATTCCGTCAGCGCCGGAAGCCCAGGGGTGCCGCCTGGGGCATTTCATGGGCGCAGGGTTGATTGATCGGCGCATCGGCCGCGCGCTGGTTGGGCTGCACGATGCCGTTCTGGAGCATCCACGCCTCGACTTCCTCGCCACTCACATCGGCCAGGATCCGCCCGCCGATCTCCACGCAGGGCTGCTTCATCTGGCCGGTCTTCTCCACCATCTCCTGATAGCACTCCGGCTTGTTGATGACATCCCGATCATCGAACGGCAGGTCGTACTTCTTGAACACGGCCCGGACCCCCGCACTCCATCCACACGACGGCTTCAACCACGCTACGATCTTTGGCTTTTCCATAAATTGTCTTTCGGAGGCCAACACTGGCCTATCGCCGCCGCAGCGCAAGGCTTCGGCGAGTCACCGTTCCCCGCCGTTGACGGGACCGGCCCGCTCTCGCTCTATTCCCCCCGGCAATGAAGTACTGCGCGTCTCCCTGGAATGTCACCCGTCGCCTCACCCGTGAGGTCGTGGTGGGCGACCCCGCCCGCGGCGGCGTCGTGATCGGCGGCCACCACCCGGTGGTCAAGCAGTCCATGCTCACCTGCGACACCATGGACACCGCCCTCTGCGTGCAGCAGACCCTCGAACTGGTCGCCGTCGGCTGCCAGATCGTCCGGATCACTGCACCCACGGTAAAGGATGCCGCCAATCTCCAGAACATCGTCCGCGAACTTCACGCCCGTGGTTGCTTCGTCCCCATCGTCGCCGACATCCATTTCAAACCCGACGCCGCCATGGAAGCGGTCAAATGGGTCGAAAAAGTCCGGGTCAATCCGGGCAACTACGCCGACAAGAAGAAGTTCGCCGTCAAGGAGTACACGGACGACGAATACGTCGCCGAACTGGGGCGGGTCGAGGAAGCCTTCACCCCGCTGGTCCTCGAGGCAAAGCGCCTGGGGCGCGCCCTGCGGATCGGAACCAATCACGGATCGCTCTCCGACCGGATCATGAACCGTTTCGGCGATTCCCCCCTGGGCATGGTCGAAAGCGCCCTTGAATTCGCCCGGATCTGCCGGGCGCATGACTTCCACCAATTCGTGTTCTCGATGAAGTCATCGAACCCGAAGGTCATGATCGAATGCTACCGCCTGCTTGCGGCTCGTCTGGAGGAACTCGGTCCCGACTGGAATTATCCACTCCACCTCGGTGTCACCGAGGCGGGGGAAGGCGAGGACGGCCGGATCAAGTCCGCCATCGGCATCGGCTCGCTGCTCGGCGACGGCATCGGAGACACCATCCGCGTCTCCCTCACGGAAGACAGCCCCCGCGAAATCGCCGTCTGCAACGAATTACTCGCCCAGATCCCGTCCCTTTCCCGTCCGCCTGCCGGCACGCCCCTGC
>CAMCFL010000113.1 GCA_945873715.1 Akkermansia muciniphila | reverse complement strand
GGCCGGCCGGTACCCGTAACTGCCCCATGCCGGCGGAACGTTGGGCACCACGTCATCGGCGTTGATGTGTGGAAACGTTCGTTCACCCAGGCTCTGGTCATAGGCGTTGACGAACCCTTCATCTCCTACCCGCGGAGTCCCGTAGGTATAGACCGCCCGGATCTCGTACTTGAGCTGATGCTTCAGGCGATAGGCGGCCAGTTGCGCCAACGCCGCCCCGAGACTGTGGCCGGTGACCCAGATCTCCTTCCGGTGCGGGCGGTGCCTGGCCAAGGCGTTCGCGATCTGGATCCAGGCGTCCTCCAGCCCATTCGCAAATCCTTGATGGATCCGGCCCGGTGACCAACCGGGCTTCGTCATCGTGAAGTCGAGGTCGGTGGCGATGTTTTGCCGGCTGGAGATGGAGGTGCCCTTGAACGAGAGGATCAGGTGGTCGCCCATCTCGGCCAGGAAGACCCGGGTGTCGGTCTTGGCGGATTCGATGAGGGTGCTCCCATACCCCCATTTGCTGAGCTGCCTTTCCACCAGTCGTCGGGTGACTTCACTCTTCTCATCCCCAGGATATCGTTTGCCCACCCAATAGGCGAGGTTGGACATCTCCGCCATCCACACGGCGTTTCGGTCCGAGTATCCCGCGGCCGACTCATCAAATGGAATCCGGCCGACCGGGACCATGTCCGGCCGACCGTATCGGAGCATGTTCGCCGCCCGTCCATAATCCCGCAGTCCCGTCAGGTTGGTGACCGATTGGCCCGGGCCGTTCCAGTTGTGGGCAATCAGGATCGAATTGACATAGGACTTCCTCAGGTCCTTCAAAACCGAGTCGTCCTCCGCGTCCGCGAGCAACGGGCTCGCCGTGTTGATGACATAGTGGAGGAATGCGCTCCTGAGGTGCTTCGGGTCCGGATTCCTCTCCGCGAGCTTGTCCTGAAAAAGCATCAAAGCTTCCGCCAGCGATGAGTTCTTCTTCACGGGGTTGAGATTCCGCAGGTCCTTGAGTCGCACCAGAAACCTGCTGGCGTCCGCGGGTAGTGGCGATTGCAGGAGTTCGGAGTAGGTCTTGGCGACCTCCTTGAACCGGCTGAAGTTGAGCCCGTTTCCTTCCAGATCAGCGGCCATTTTCGCGCTCTCATGGGGAGTGGGGGACGCCGGCTGGACCCTCGGGCAGCATCCGACCGTTGCAGCGACGAGGACCAGAGTGCGGAGCAGGTGGAGCATGGCGTGGGCTGCAGGTTGACTTGCCGGACCACCCGGGAGCAAGCCGGGGAAGGGTGACTGGATCTGGGAATCATCCAGGCTATCGACCCCCTTGCAAGTTCGCCAGCCGCACCGGTTGGCGGCGGAAAGCAACTCCGCTCGGGTTCCACCCCATTGGAGACATGGCGGGCTAGTGATGAGGGTGTGCCCCTTGAATCCAAATTCAAAGGCCTACCTCATCGGAGGTGGCATCGGATCCATGGCAGCCGCTGCGTTCATGATCCGTGACGGTGGCGTTCCCGGCGGCCAAATCTTCATCCTGGAGGCCAACCCGCTCATGGGGGGAAGTCTCGATGGTGCCGGGGACCCTCAGCGCGGTTACTCGCTGCGCGGTGGACGGATGTTGACCACCGACAACTATGAGTGCACGTGGGACCTGTTCAAGACGATCCCCTCGCTCACGTCGGCGGGCCTGTCCGTGTTCGATGAGACGGTCGCTTTCAACGAGAAGCACAAGGCGCATTCGATGGCGCGCCTGGTGGACCGCCGCCGCGCGAGAGTGCCCGTGACTTCCATGGGGTTCTCGATGCAGGACCGGATGGAACTGCTCAAGCTCAGCCACGCCGATGAGGCCGGGCTGGGCGCCAGTACCATCACCGACCATCTGTCGCCCGAGTTCTTTGAGACGGAGTTCTGGTTCATGTGGTCAACGACCTTCGCCTTCCAGCCGTGGCACAGTGCGGTCGAGTTCAAGCGATACCTGCTCCGTTTCATGATGGAGTTCACACGCATCGAGACGCTCGCTGGCGTCAAACGGACCATCTACAACCAGTACGATTCCCTGGTGCTGCCCCTGCAAAGATGGCTGAGAGGACAAGGCGTCCATCTGATCAACGATTGCAAGGTCATGGACCTTCATCATCGATCCGACGAAGGCGGATTCGTCGTCACGGGAATCCAGTCTCTGCGGGCAGGGATCAGCGACGTCATCCGGGTGAATGAGGGAGACCTGGTCTTCCTGCAAAATGGCTCCATGACGGATGCCTCCAGTCTCGGATCCATGACCAACGCGCCCAAGCGCCTGACCAAGGCCGACAGCGGAGGTTGGGCTCTCTGGGAGAAACTCGCAGATGGGAGGCCAGGCTTCGGCAATCCCGCCGCTTTCAATCGCTGCATCGCCCAGTCCGTGTGGGAATCGTTTACCGTGACGCTCAAGAACCCCGCTTTCTTTGACCTGATGGATCAGCTCAGCGGCAATGAGGCCGGCACCGGCGGACTGGTTACGTTCAAGGATTCAAACTGGATGATGTCCATCGTGCTCGCGCACCAGCCGCACTTCATCAACCAGCCGGCGGATGTGCAGGTGTTCTGGGGATACTCGCTGTTCCCCGATCGGATCGGCAACTTCGTTGCCAAGCCCATGTCAGCGTGCAATGGCGCGGAGATCCTGCAGGAGCTGTGCGGGCATCTGCGCTTTGACCTGGACGTGGTCTCATCCGCCAACTGCATCCCGTGCACGATGCCTTACATCACCAGCATGTTCATGCCGCGCCAGCTAAGTGATCGTCCGCTGCCGGTCCCCGAAGGTTCGAAGAACTTCGCCTTCATCAGCCAGTTCGTCGAGATCCCGGATGATGTCGTCTTTACCGTCGAGTACTCGGTTCGGGCGGCGCAGATGGCGGTCTATCAGTTGCTCGGGATTGACCGGAAGGTCCCCCCCGTGACGCGACACGACCAGAGTCTGCGCGTGCAATTCGAGGCCCTCGTCAAGGCATTCAAATGATCCAGGAGCCGACCGGGCAGATCTGTCTCTTATGACCAAGCTCACTACCAGCCGCGAGATCCGCCTCGCTTCGCGCCCAAAAGGCATTCCCACCGCCGCCAGTTTTGCTCTGGCCGAAACCACCCTGCCTCCCCTGCAACCTCAGCAGGTCCTGGTGCGAAACCGATTCATGTCCGTGGATCCCTACATGCGGGGGCGGATGAACGAGGGGAAATCGTATGTGCCCCCATTCGAGATCGGAAAGCCCCTCGAGGGCGGCGCCATCGGAGAAGTGGTCGAATCACGCGCCGACGGGTTCAAGCCGGGCGACGTGGTGGTGTCGCGCTACGGATGGCGGGAAGCGTTCGTTGCTGGGCCCAAGGAACTCCGTGCGGTGGACCATTCGGTGCAGCCCCTCTCCGTCTACCTCGGAGCGCTGGGCATGACGGGTATGACCGCGTGGGCGGGCTTGACGCTCGTCGAGGTGAAGGCGGGCGACGTCATCTATATCTCCGGGGCCGCCGGAGCCGTCGGCAATGTGGCCGGCCAACTGGCGAAACTGCGCGGCTGCCGCGTGATCGGATCCGCCGGCTCGGCGGAGAAGGTGCGGAGTCTGCTGGACGAATGCGGATTCGACACCGCGTTCAATTACAAGACAGGTCCGATCCTCGATCAGCTAAACCAGGCCGCACCGGATGGAATTGATGTCTACTTCGACAATGTCGGCGGCGAGTCGCTCGAAGCCGCGCTCTCCGCGCTGCGGGTGCATGGTCGGATCATCGCCTGTGGCGGCATCTCCTCCTACAATGACGAAAGTCCAAAGCCCGGTCCCGCAAACCTCTTCAACATGACTACAAAACGACTTGCGATGAAGGGGCTGATCGTAGGCGACTGGCTGGGTCGTCAGAACGAATTTGAAAAGGAAGTGGGCGGATGGTTCCGCGCCGGAAAACTCAAGAACCGGGAAACCGTGGTGGAAGGAATCGACCACGCCGTGGACGCGTTCCTTGGGCTCTTCTCCGGAAAGAACTCAGGGAAGATGGTCGTGAAGCTGACCTGAACTTCACCGCCTGAAGCTTGGAAACCAGAACCACCTTATGCCCTACCAAAGTATCAATCCCGCCACCGGAGATGTCCTGAAGACCTTCAAGGAACTAACCAAGCCGCAGCTTGAGAAGTCCATCAAGACCGCTGCCGCCTGCTTCGCGAGCTGGCGGCTCACGTCGTTCAGCCGGCGCGCGGCCGTGGCTTCAAAAGCGGCTGCCATCCTGCGCCAGCGTGTGGACGAGTTCGCCCGGCCGATGACCCTCGAGATGGGCAAACGCATCGACGAGGCCCGCGGCGAAGTGGCTGTCAGCGCGGACATCATCGACTACTACGCCGAGAACGCCGGGCGCTTCCTGGCACCCCAAAGGCTCAGCCCGAAGTCGGGGCAGGCCGTGATTGAAAGCTGCCCGCTCGGCGTTCTCTTCGGTGTTCAGCCGTGGAATTTTCCCTACTATCAACTCGCCCGTTTTGCCGCGCCAAACCTGATGGCGGGCAATGTCGTGATGGTGAAGCACGCGGGCTGCGTGCCCCAGTGCGCCCTGGCCTTTGAGCGGCTTTGGCGGGAGGCCGGCGCGCCCGTGGGTGCCTATACCAATCTCTTCATCTCCCACGACCAGGTGAACGAGGTCATTGATGACCGGCGCATCCAGGGCGTGGCGTTGACCGGCGGCCTGGAGGCCGCCCGCGGAGTCGCCGCGCGCGCCGGACAGAATGTGAAGAAGTCCACCATGGAACTGGGCGGCAACGACGCCTTCATCGTGCTGGCCGATGCGGACCTCGACATGGCGGTCAAGTGGGCCGTCTGGGCCAAGATGAACAACCTGGGGCAATGCTGCGTTGCCGCGAAGCGCTTCATCGTCGTCGAAGAACTCTATGAGCGCTTTCTCAATCAGTTCCAAGCCGCACTGGCAGCGTTCATGCCGGGTGACCCGATGGATCCTGCGACGACACTCGCACCGATGTCGACGGAGGCGGCCTTGAGGCAACTGCTGGCACAGGTCAGACGCGCCGTGGCCAACGGCGCGACCGTGGCGCTCGGAGGCAAGCGTATCAAACGCCCCGGGTGGTTCATGCAGCCGACGATCCTCACGAACATCAAACGCGCCAATCCCGCTTTCCGTGAAGAGCTTTTCGGGCCGGTCGCGCTCCTCTTCCGCGTGAAGGACGAAGACAGGGCGGTGGCACTCGCCAACGATTCCGATTTTGGCCTGGGCGCTTCCGTCTTCACCCAGGACGTCGCGCGCGGCCAACGCGTGGCGAGCCGACTCGATACCGGCATGGTCTTCATCAACCACCCCACATGGACGGCAGCGGACCTGCCGTTCGGCGGCATCAGGAATTCCGGCTACGGACGCGAACTCTCCGCCTTGGGCATCCAGGAGTTCGTCAACAAGAAGCTGGTGCGCGTTTCGCCGATCGACGCGGCGGCGTGACCGTTGGCTCCATGATTCATACCAGAAGTCCCTTTCATGAAAAAAGAACCCACGAAGAAGACCGTTAAGAAGAGTGCGTCACCGACTGCCGAAAGGCCCGTTTGGTTCATCACCGGATGCTCGACTGGTTTCGGGCGCGAACTCGCCAGGCAGGTGCTTGAACGCGGCCATCGCGTGGTGGTGACGGCCCGCGATCCCGCCGAAGTGAAGGATCTGGCCGCGTTGGGAGAGGCATTGGTGCTGAAGCTCGACGTCACGAAACAGGCGCAGATCAATGCGGCGATCAAGGCTGCCGAGAAGAAGTTTGGCGGCATCGACGTCCTCGTGAACAACGCCGGCATCGGCTATTTCGCCGCCATTGAGGAAGGTGAAGAAAACGAGGTGCTGCGCATGTTTGCGATCAATGTCTTTGGCTTGAGCCGGATGATCCGGGCCGCCCTGCCGGGCATGCGTCGGCGGGGCAAGGGATTCATTGTCAACTTTTCCTCGATTGCCGGACTGTGTGCCTTCCCGGCGGCGGGATACTACAATGCGACGAAGTTCGCCGTCGAAGGCTTGTCCGAAGCCCTGTGGCAAGAGGTCGAGCCACTCGGCATCAAGGTGATGCTCGTCGAGCCGAGTGGTTTTCGAACCGATTGGGCGGGGCGGTCGGCGAACGAAAGCAAACGACAGATCGCCGCTTATGCCGCGACGGCAGGCGCGTGGCGCAAGCAGGTGCGGGCGCTCTCCGGGAAGCAGGCAGGCGATCCCGTGCGAGCTGGGCAGGCGATCATCAAGGCGGTGGAGTGTGCGAGCCCGCCCCATCGATTGTTGCTGGGCAATGATGCGTACGAGGGCGCCAACACCAAACTCAAGGAACTGGCCAAGGAGTTCAAAGCCTGGGAGGCGGTTGCACGCGGGGCCGACTTCCCGACGGCAAAGCGGTGACCTGGGCCTGCTTCGACCCTTTCCCGTGGGGTCAATGGGGTCAGATCTGTAAAGTGTACTATTGAGGCAGTCGAGGCAACGCGAGGCTGGGAAGGATTGGAGCATCCATGGCCGACAGACCTCTCGCGGCCAAGGTCGTGTCTGACGCCACGCGCACTCCAGGACGCTTCGCGCGGGACGTGGGTCTGGGGCCTTCTCCGCGGTCTCCGCGTCTCCGCGTGAGAGTCCGGTTTGTTGCCTTCCATCGCGATCCGCAATCGGACCTTCGGGTCGTTGTTTGGGCAGGCGCGACCCCGCCGGGGTCGATGGGGGGTTGGATCTGCGGACCGGCGGTCGTTCGACCGCCGGCTACGTTCCGGGACGCCTCCGGCGTCCGGGTTTGGCGGGGGATGGCCGCGGAGGAGCGGAGGAGCGGAGATCGGATGAGGTAGGCCTTTGAAGGAAGCCGGGAACAGAACCGACGTGTGGCGCGGGAGCGTCCTGGAGTGCGTGCAGCGTGAGCTGCCGCTTTTGCCCGCTGCGCTGCGTCGAGGACAGGTGAATCAGGATCGCCCGTCGTTCGCGCCCCGAGGGTTGGACTGGTGAATCGACGGTGGGGCACGGGGAGATCCGCGGTGTCCGCAGGTCCCGCGGCCAAAGCGGTAGCTGACGCTACTCGCACTCCAGGACGCTTCGCGCGGGACGTGGGTCTGGGGCCTTCTCCGCGGTCTCCGCGTCTCCGCGTGAGAGTCCGGTTTGTTGCCTTCCATCGCGATCCGCAATCGGACCTTCGGGTCGGCGTGTGGCAAATCAGTTCAAAGCTGCAGCCGCAGGCGGAGGTAGATCATCCGTTCGCGGGGCAACTCGTCGTACGGGGTGAGCGGAGAAAGTCCGTAATTGCGGTCGGTGAGATTGAGCACGCCGACCGTCAGTTCGCCGAGATGACGGGGGAATCGGTATCCGACGAAGAAACTGAGGTGAGCGAAGTCCTCGTCGGCCGCGCCGGAAATGCCGGAGTTGTCCTGTCGATACCACGCCGTGGTGAAGCGGGAGAACCATCCGTCGGTGCGCTGGTAGAGAAGCGAACCCTTGACGGTATGGAGGTCGGCGGCATCCGCGCGGGAGCGTGCGTAGCCTGCCGGCGCTGGCAGGTCGGGGAGGGTGGAATCCAGTTCGCTCCGGGTGAACTGGTAGAGTCCCTGGACGAACCATTCCTCGGCGAGGATCTGGTTTGCGATCAACCGGGCACTGCGCTCGCGGTAGCGGTGCTGCTGAATCGCGGACGCGGGCAGGGCCAGTGGATCTGGCAAGGGACGCAGCGCGTCGAAGGCGAAGAAGCCGAGATCCTGATCGATCCGGCTCTCCAGCCAGGTGCCTTCGACGCTGAGATAAGTGCGGGTGGGCAGGCGGAAATCGATGCCAAGGCCGGTCGAGCGGTGGCGTGGGGTTTCCACGGAACCGACGAGGGATTCCGAGATGAGGGTGCGGAACGCCTGTGGGAAACCTGCCAATTGGGTGGGTTCAAGCCGGATGCTTTCGTCGTAGCTGACGCCGCCCAGACTTTCGGCGTAGAGGCCGCGCAGGGTGAAGGTCGAGGAGGGCGAGTAGACCAAGGCGGCCTTGGGCGACCAGCGGGTGGTGTCGCGCTCGCCGGACTGGAGCGGGGGACGGCGGAAGTTGCTGGGTGCCGTGAGATCGTCGTAGCTGACGCCGCCGGTGAGGCGCAGGCCTGAGAGGATTTCCCAGGTGTGATAGGCGTAGAGGGATTTACGTTCCAGGTCGCCGTTGCCCTCGGTGACCACGACGGGATCGAAGACGCCGGGAGCCTGGCTGGGGGCGGTATCCAGGGCGGCGGTGGCGTTGAATTCGCCGGCCTGGTACCGGGCTCCGACCACGGTGGTGTG